>JAHJTI010000156.1 GCA_018829945.1 Pseudomonadota bacterium
AGCATCATCAATGCCAAATCCGGCAGATGCAGCGAGGACTGCCCTTTTTGCGCACAATACGCGCATTACCAGACTGAGGCGCCGGTCTATCCGATGCTGGACACAGACCAGATCCTGAAGGGTGCCCGGGAGGCCAAACAAGCCGGGGCCAGCCGGTTTTCCCTGGTGACCAGCGGCAGGGGGTTGGCAGGCGATGATCTGCCCCGAGTACTGGGGGCCATCCGCGCCATCCGAAAAGAAGTGGGGATCAAAGTCTGCGCCTCCCTTGGCATCTTAGGCGAATCCGAACTCGGCCAACTCAAAGAGGCCGGTGTTTCCCGCTACCACCATAACCTGGAAACCTCCCGGGAATTTTTTCCGCAGGTCTGCACCACCCACAGCTTTAATGACCGGATCGCCACAATCAAGGCTGCCCAGAATGTAGGCCTCTCGGTATGCAGCGGCGGCATCTTCGGCCTGGGCGAATCCGAAGCGGATCGGTTGTCCATGGCCATGAGCCTTGTCGAGTGCGGAATTGATTCCGTACCCATCAATGTCCTTATCCCTCTGCCAGGAACGCCCTGCGCAGGACTTCCGCCTTTGCCCGTCTCGGAAATTATCCGCTCCATCTCTCTCTACCGGCTGATTTTGCCCCAGGCGGCCATCCGGTTGGCCGCAGGCCGCGAATCCGCCCTGGCCGATTTTTTAAGTTCCGCCTTCATGGCCGGAGCCGACGGCATGATGATCGGCGGGTATCTCACCCAGCGAGGCCGGTCCCCGGAAGCTGACCGACAATTTGCCGAAGAAATCAGACAGCTATGGTCGATCTGAAGAACTGGCTGAACCAGCAACGGGAAAAGGACGGCCTCCGCAGCCTGCGGACTGTCAGCCATCGGGGAAAAGGACACCTCACCCTTGCCGGGGACGATCGGGAGTTGATCGATTTCTCTTCCAATGATTACCTGGCTCTTGCCGAACATCCGGCCCTCATCTCCGCAGCCCAGAACGCTTTGAACCAATACGGCACCGGTTCGGGCGCTTCCAGGTTGATGAGCGGCGATCTTGCGGTGCATCACGAGCTGGAAGAAGCGGTGGCCCAGCTCAAGAGCAAGGAGGCGGCCCTCACCTTTGGCAGCGGCTACATGGCCAACGCCGGCATTATTCCCGCCCTGGTGGGACGTCACGATCTCATCTTCAGCGACCGGTTGAACCATGCCAGCATCCACGACGGCTGCCGCCTCTCCGGCGCACACCTGGTACGTTTCCGACACAACGATCTTAACCATCTCGAAGATCTGCTCAAAGAAAAACAAGGGCACGGCCCTGCTTTGATCGTGGTGGAATCCATCTACAGCATGGACGGCGACCGCTGCCCGCTGCGCGAACTGGTGGCACTTAAAGAAAGGTTCGGCTGCCTGCTCATGGTGGATGAGGCCCATGGCACCGGAGTTTTCGGCCCAAACGGCGGCGGGGTTATCGAAGAGGACGGGGTGAGCACCGGGGTGGACCTGGCCATGGGCACATTCGGCAAGGCCCTTGGCAGCTATGGCGCTTATGTGGCAGGCAGTGCAGAAATGATGGAGTATTTACTCAATCGGGCCAGGAGCTTTATCTTTTCCACGGCCTTGCCGCCAGCGGTTGCCGCAGCCTCGCTGGCCGCGGTACAACTTGTCCGGGCAGAGCCGAGCCTGCGTCGCGAACTGCATGAAAAAATCGCCCTTTTCAAAACCCTGTTGCGCACCGGGGGCTACAGCGGCGATCTTGGTCCCTCGCAGATCATCCCTGTCCTGATCGGGGAGAGCGGCGCCGCCCTGCACAAGGTCGAGTTGCTCAGAGCACAGGGGATTTTCGCCACGGCCGTCAGGCCACCCACCGTGCCGGATGGTACAGCACGGCTCAGGTTTTCCATTACCCGCCATCACAGCATAGCGGACCTCTCCCAGGCGGCGAAAGCACTGCTGGAGATCATGGAATAATAACGGGTAGTTCTAGGGATACGGGATAAGCGAAACAGGCGGGGAAGGGCAAAAAAATATCCGGGCTGGGGAAACCCCAGCCCGGATATGGAACAGCAGCTTACTTTGCAGCAGGCTCAGCAGCAGGAGCAGCGGCATCAGCAGGAGCTGCTTCCATAGCAGGAGCAGCGGCCTCAGGAGCCGGAGCCATCGGAGCAGCAGGCTCAACAGCGGGAGCAGCCTGCTCTACCGGCGGAGCGACAGCTTCTTCTGCTTTCTTGCACGCGATCATGCCGGTAGAAAGGAGCAGCATCAGGGCAAGGGCAACGGTTGTTTTAACTGATTTCATGATTCTTTTCCTCTGTTTGTGTTTTAATAATCGCGACAATGCGCATTTACGTTTGGTAGTGATCACACATGGACCACCCAGCCAACTCCTCCCTCGGTCGGGGGCGACAAATATCCCCCTTATACCTCCGCTACACAACTGAGTAAAGAAAAAATATACATCCACCCATAAAAAATTGTCTTTTGCGCGTATTATTTTTGACAGGCAGGGCAGCAAAAAGTGGCTCGCCCACCCAGGACAAAACGAACAATCGGCAGACCGCAACGTGGACATGGTTTCCCCTGTCGCCCGTACACCGCAAGCTCCAGCTGAAAATACCCGGCCTCGCCGCTGACGTTTTCGTAATCGGAAATGGTGGACCCCCCCATGGCAATGGCTTTTTCGAGAATACGCCGACTCTGCTTGACAATGAGCTGCCAGTCGAGCTTCAACAATCGATTAACAGGGGTTTGCGGATGAGTGCAGGCGGCAAAGAGGGTTTCGTTGGCATAGATATTTCCCAACCCCACCACCACCCGGTTGTCCATGAGAAAGCTTTTCACCGGCAGTTTTTTTCCCCGAGCCCTTTCCAGCAGGTACTCAGCGGAAAAATCCTCGGAAAAAGGCTCCGGCCCCAAACCGGCAAAAGGGTCACTCTCCCGCAGCTCTTTTTCGGAAAAAACCTCGACACAGCCAAACCTTCGCACATCGTTAAATCGCATCTCCTTGCCGTTATCCAGAAGAAAACGGAGATGATCATGTTTGCGGCGGGGAGTATCGCTTGGGAAAATTCCGATCTTGCCGGTCATGCCGAGGTGAAACAACAAAACACCTTTTCCGGTCAAACGCAGGAGAATATATTTGGCGCGGCGCTCCACCCCAAGAATGAAGGCGCCCTCCACCTGACTGTACATCCTGGCCCTGGGAAACGGCTTGCGCAGTTTCTTGTTGCTGAAGGAAACCGAGAGGATCTTCCGCTTGACCACCAGAGGGGCAAGCCCCTGGCAGACCACTTCCACTTCCGGTAGCTCAGGCATGGGGGGGCTCCTTTCTCAGACTGCGCCGTCGGGCTGTATTGTGCGGATCAGCCTGGGGATAAAAAAGGAGCCGCCAAAGAGCGCCAGGGAAAAAAGGGCCTTCCAGCTCACCAACTGCCACCAGTCGCCGGATCTCCAGACCTCGGCCAGGGTGGCGAAGAAGAAGGTGAGGACAAAGCCTCCGGCGATGATACCGAACAGAGTGCCGAAAAAATATTCCTTGAACGTCACCCTGGTAAGGCCCATGCCGAAGTTAAGAGGGGTGAAAGGAAAAAAAACCAGCCGCAGGTAGAGCACCGTTGCAAAGCCGTTGGCCGCGATCCGATCGTCGTATTGCTGCAGCCTGTCGCCGATCAACCCTGAGGCAAAATCCCTGCCCAGGTACCGGCCGATGAAAAAGGCCAGGGAAGCGCCGAGCATGGCTCCCAGCTCATTGTAGAGAAAACCGTACATGGTCCCGAACAGCAGGGCGCCGATGCCGGTGAACAGAGTGGCCGGCAGAAAAAGACAGATACCGCCGGCATAGAGGAGAACGAAAACCAGCGGTCCCCATGGGCCAAAAGAGTTCACCAGGCTTTGCAGATATTCCGGCGAGATATACTCCCGCACCGGGGTAAAACGAAACATGGCGATCATGGCGATCAGAAATAACGCGAACAAAAGCGCCTTGCCGACACCCTTTCTTTTAGCCGTTGCCGGGTTTCCCTGTGTCATGATTCCCCGCCCAAACGCAATTCCGACTTGTTCCACACAGGACACTGCCCATGGATGCATTCCCGGTTTGAGGAGAACTGCCTGCAGAAAAAATCCGCCTCGGCCAGGAGCGATACCGGGAGAAGGTGGTGGGAAAGAAGTGCGGCCTCCCTCAGGGCCGTTACCGTTTCCCGCTGGCAGCACCGTGCCCCCTGCGTCTGGGCAATCTCGCCCAACACCCGGGAGGTGATTTCCTGCACCTGCTGCCGGGGTTTGGGGGTCAGCGGCGTGGCCTCAAACAGTATGCTGAAGGCAATACCCACCCCGGCAGCTGCCCCGCAATTGCCCCAGAAACCGCATACCCCGCCCGGCACCTTGCTGCCCCGCTCAATGCCGGCAAGAATGTCTTCCCGGCTGATTTTCCCGCCCCGGTTCCGGTAGGTGGCCAGAATGATACCCGGCACCATGGCATGATGCTCCGGACCATGCAAAGGAATAGCCGGATGACGCCGGATCGTGTCCAGAAGCACCAGCATGTCCTGTTCCTTGGTTTCGGCGCAGAGAAGCCGGATAACCGAGAGACCGTCCTGCTGGTGGCAGGAATCGCATATATAATGTCCCTCAACGCACACCGCGTTGGTTTTCTTGATCCCGCCGCAATAATGGCAAGGGACTTCCCGCTCATGGGCGAGATAGCCGATCTCCTTGCCGCAGGCCATGCAGCCTGCCTGGTGCCTGCCGTTTACCGGTGGCCGCAGAGCGGGAAGGGCGACAATCTTGCCCGGCACTCCCTCATCCTGCCCGGCGCCGCAACAGCCGCCCCCCTGCAGCATGATCGGCACCGCCGCTGCCTCCTTCGGAGGAGCGCAGCAACTATTCTCCATGTTCAGGTTAGACACTCCCCCCTGCGCATCGAGGATAAACAGAGACTCGGCCAAACATTCAGCCTCGCTCAACTCCACAGTTGCACGCTGACCCTTGAGCAACAGTCCGCCGCTTTCCGTCCATATCGCGGCAAACGGCCCGCGATAGACGACCTCCACCCGACGGGGTTCTATCGGTTTATATGCCCGGAAGGTAAGGGAATAGAATTGGGTTCCACCTACTTTCCGGTAAGGGAACCGCTTGATCAGGCTGGCCCCGGTAAATCCCGCACCTCGGAGCATGCCCAGCAGATCCTCCTGCCGCAGCGCCCCGCCCAGGCATTCGCCCCGGAACTGTTCGTTATTCTTGATTGTCACCGGAATGGGGTCGTCGGTGACAATATCGGACACCACCAGCCTGCCGCCGGGTTGCAAGATCCGAAAGATCTCATGCAGGGTTTGCCGCTTGTCCGGGCTCAAATTTATCACGCAGTTGGAGATCACCACATTGGCGGTGGAATCCGGAAGGGGGATATCTTCGAGAAATCCCTTTTTGAACTCCACATTGTCGTACCCAAGCCGGCTCACCACCGTTGCCTTGGCCACACTTGCCAGATGCAGCATCTCATCGGTCATGTCGATGCCGACCACCCTACCTGTCGGACCCACCTGAGGCGCTGCCATGAAACACTCAACGCCGCTGCCGCTGCCTAAATCCACCAGCACCTCGCCGGATTGCGGCTCGGCATCCCGGACAGGGCTGCCGCAACCGTAGGATTTCTTCCGGGAGTCGGCCGGAATGAAATTGGCCAGAGCCTGATCCGGGGCAAAGGGGTTAACGATCTCCTCGTTGGCTGTAAGCGCTGCCCGCCCATAAAACTCGCGCACCGAGCTGTGCCCTGTGTCATCGGACAAGGAGATCACGCAGTTGCAATGGGTAAGAGCCACCTCCTGGCCGCCATCCGGGCAATCGTGACGCACTTCGCCCATCCGCAGCAGGAGTTCGCCCTTTGCCCGAACAGGATACTGTTGCGCCTGCCTGCTGATCAGCCACATGGCAAGCCCGTTATATAACTCCACATAGGGGTCGTGGCCGACCAGCTCACCTCCGGCCAGATAGCTGTGATCCACATCACCGCCGCCCACCAGAAACCGCAAAGGGTTGGCCAGATACATCCCGCTTTTCGCAAGGGATGCCTGCCGGACCTTCTCGAGAACCGGGCTGTGACGCCAGACTTTCTCCAGCCCTTCGGACAAAGCCCCGCAGGCCAAGTCCGCAATGCCGACCAGGGCGGGGGAGGGGTAGATAATGCCATCCGGCCCCACGGCCAACGATTCCCAGGCCGTGTTGGACAAATCATGCCGGGTGCCGGGGGTACTGAACACCTGGCTGCGCATGGTCTCCACATTATCGATGCGCACCCCCGTTTTCTCTGCCATCTCCTGGGCCCGGATCAATTCAGGAAGAATCAGGGCAGGCGAGACAAACTGCTCCCGGCTGCCCTTGCCCCGAACAAAATGCCAGAGCAGATGAACATTGCGGACTCCCTGCCCGGCAGCAAAAGCGACCATCTCGGCCAGTTCCTTTACATTGGCACGGTTCACCGCCACGGAAAGGGTAAGGGGAAACCCCACCTCGCTGAGAGCCTCCAGACTTTCCAGCAGCCCGGCAAAAGTGGCTTTGCCCCGCAAGGCATCATGCCGGTCGGCCAGACCATCCATGCTGAGCTGCAAATGAAACCGCTCTCTGGGCAGAGCTGTCAGTTCTTCAAGATGCTCCCGAATCAACAGGCCGTTGCTGAGCACCACCACATGAATGTGGGGATCATCAAGCAGCTCAGCCACTCTGGCGACAAAACCCGGATAGACGAAGGGTTCGCCCCCGGTGAAATAAAACAGGGTGCAGCCCAGCCCCCTGGCCTCAACGATGCCCTGGGCCAGGGCTTCCGGAGCAAGAGTTGCCGCCTGGGCCGGAGAGGAAGCGAAAAGACA
>JAHJTI010000157.1 GCA_018829945.1 Pseudomonadota bacterium
ACTGATGATCCAGCAGGCCGATTGCCAGGCGGTGATGCTCTATGACCCGGAACACAGGGCTGTGGCCAATATCCATTCCGGCTGGAGGGGCAGCGTGGCAAACATCATCGCTAAAACAGTGGGTGCCATGACCAAGGCCTACGGGACAAAACCCGAAGCTCTTTTAGCCGCGATCAGCCCGTCCCTTGGCCCCTGCTGCGGCGAATTCACACAGTATAATACAGAGCTTCCCCCCGCGTTTCATGCCTATCAGGTTCGTCCCAATCATTTTGATTTCTGGGCCATCAGCCGGGATCAGCTCCGCGACAGCGGGGTGCTTGTTGAACACATTGAGATAGCAGGGAAATGCACAGTCTGTGACAAGAACTATTTTTCCTACCGCCGTGAAAAGGTTACCGGCCGCTTTGCCTCGGTGATTGGAATGGTAATCAGCTGACAGTTTTTAGACTTCAGCCTCGAGGCAAAAGGAGAGGGGGAATGAGTAACTTTCGAAACTTGCTAGTCTGGAAAAAAGCACATGTTTTGGCTGTGCATATCTACAAAATATCCCAATCCTTCCCAAAGGAAGAATTGTATGGACTGACCAGCCAGATGCGGGTTATTCGATGATAGCCGACTTGTATGTTTTTAAAAAAATCTGATTATCACTTATCTTCAGCCAGTTTTATCCGTCATTCCGGCGAAAGCCGGAATCCAGGCATGGTAGCTAGTTTCTCTGGATTCCGGCTTTCGCCGGAATGACGTCCTCGCAAAGAGGGTTTTGTGTGCAGGCTGAAGTCCAATATTCTCCAATAAAAAAAGCTAATAACTCCGACTGATTCCTTATGATAAATTCCCGCGCCATAGCCATGAATACCCTCCTTGCTTGGGAGAAATCGACAAAGCCCCTTGATCAGCACTTGGACAATACCGTGTCCGGGGCTTCCCTTGACGATCCACGCGACAAGCAACTTGTCATGGCTCTGGTTTACGGAGTTGTGCGCTGGCAAGGCTATCTGGATGCGATCATTCAGAAATTTTCCAGCCACCCCGTAACAAAGATGAAGCCCCTCACCCTGGTGGCGTTGCGGATTGGTCTTTTTCAGCTTGTTTTCCTCGATCGGGTTCCGGAATCGGCCGCTATCAATGAAACGGTCCAGGCCCTGAAATTGTCACGGCAGCCGAAATGGCTTACCGGTTTTGTCAACGGGGTGCTGCGCGCCATGGTCCGGCAGAGAGGTGACCTTGCTGCGCCCGATGAGGCTGCGGCAGTGTTGAGCCATCCCCCCTGGCTGGTGGCGCGGTGGGAATCGCTGTTCGGTAAGGAGAGAACCAAACAGATTTGCTGGATAAACAATACCCTGCCGGTGCTGGTTGTGCGGGTCAACACCCGACGAATCCCGGTGGATGATTGGATGAACCTGCTCCGGGAAAACGGTGTAGAGTGCGAGCGCGGACTGTTTGGACCGGCGGCGGTGCGGATCAACAATTTCCAGGGGCCGGTGACCACCTTGTCCGGCTATGAACAAGGCATGTTTGCGGTGCAGGACGAGGCGGCCCAGCTTGTCACACCATTGCTGGCCCCTTTTGTAGGTGGCCGATATCTTGACGGCTGTGCCGGGCTTGGGGGCAAGACTCTGCACCTGGCAAATCTGTTGCCGGAAGGAGCCAGGGTGGTGGCGGTTGATCCCAGCCTGAAACGGCAGGGGCTGCTTAAAGATAATTTACAGCGGCTTGGCGGGCCGGAAATAGAAATTCACGGGGCAACCCTCCAGGAGTTTGCCGAGCAGTCCCAGGGGGGCTTTGCCGGCGTTCTCGTTGATGCCCCCTGTTCCGGCCTGGGAGTTATCCGTCGGCAACCGGATATCCGTTGGAAGAGATCTATGGAGGTATTGCAAGGGTATAAGGCCAGGCAACTGGAGTTATTGAAAGCGGCGGCACTCCTTGTGGAAAGAGGCGGCGTGCTCGTCTATGCCACCTGCAGCATTGATCCAATGGAAAATGACGAGGTGATTGCGGGGTTGCTAGCCGAACATCCGGAGTTTTCAGTCAGCCCGGCGCAGGAGTATCTTCCCGAAGCGGCCAGGGGTTTTTGCGATGGGAATGGATTTTTTAAGACCACACCGGAACAGGGATTGGATGGGTTTTTTGCGGCCAGGCTGCAAAAAACAATGAAGAGGGTAGAATGAAAAGTGAAAAAACAGCCCTTCGACAGGCTCAGGCCGTACGGATGCTGTCTTAACATAAGTGGCTGTTTTGCTATAATGATATTCCGTTCGTGCTGAGCCTGTCGAAGCACCTCTGTTTGCGACAAATTTCGATTTTCCGAAAGTCCATCTCTATGAACAGCCCTGATGCATGAACTTAACCAGTGCTGTATCATACAATTTTCGATTCCCAGCTGTACTCTCCAGGGCGACTCTTGCAAAATGTTGTATTGTGCTTCGACAGGCTCAGCATGAACGGAAGAGACTATAATAGTTTCATGATGGTTGCCGTTGCCGCAGCCACTGCTCGCCTTGAGCCTTGTCTGAGGATGTTTTTTGCAAGAAAGACCAGGGTGAGCAGATTGAAGGTCGGTCTGGCTATGCACGGTCGGTGAAATAGTACTGAAGAAAGGTATAGATCGAGTAGCAAACGTTTTGTAACTCAACGAAGAAAACTTTGTATCTCTGCGCTGTTGCGCCGGCAGGATCCCATGGAACCAAAATACATCAGCATCCGCGGTGCGCGGATGCATAATTTGAAAAATATCAGCGTGGATCTGCCCCGCAACCGGCTGGTGGTTTTCACCGGCTTGAGCGGCTCGGGCAAATCATCGCTTGCCTTTGACACGCTCTATGCCGAAGGCCAGCGCCGCTATGTGGAGTCGCTTTCCACCTATGCCCGTCAGTTCTTGGGTCAGATGGAAAAGCCTGAGGTGGATTCGCTGGAGGGATTGTCTCCGGCAGTGTCCATCGAGCAGCGGACCACCAGCCGCAATCCCCGGTCCACCGTGGGGACCATCACCGAGGTATACGATCACCTGCGCTTGCTCTTTGCCAGGGTGGGCAGGCCCTATTGTCCGGAGTGCGGCGAGGAGATTCGGCCCCAGTCCGTGCAGGACATGGTGGCAAGCCTGCTCGCCCTTGAGGAGGGGACCAAGATCGTCTTGCTGGCTCCTTTGCTGGACGGAAAAAAAGGTGAGCATCTGGCGGTGCTGCAGAAGCTCCGGCGTGAGGGCTATGTGCGGGCGCGGATTGACGGGGAAATCCGCGATCTTGGTGAGGAGATCGTCCTGGAAAAGACCAAGCGCCACACCATTCAGGCGGTGGTGGACAGGCTGGTGATCAAACCCACGGTTGCAAGGCGCTTGTCCGATTCCGTGGCCACCACCGTGCAGCTTGGCCAGGGATTTTTGCTGGTGCAATTATCGGAAACGGGCAAGGAGATCCTCTACAGCGAACATGCTGCCTGCGTCCGTTGCGGCAAGAGCTTGCCGGAATTGAGCACCCAGCTGTTTTCCTTCAACAACCCCAAGGGCGCCTGCCCGGAATGCGGCGGTCTGGGGGTGAAACAGTTTTTCGATCCGGATTTGGTAGTGCCCAATCCGGGCCTCAGCCTCAATCAGGGCGCGATTCTTCCCTGGCAGTCCAATTCTCCTTCCACTTACACGCAAGAGCTTATGGCAGGGCTTGCCCACCAGTATGGCTTTTCGGTGGATACCCCGTTTGCCAAGCTGTCCGAACGGGCCAGGGAGGTTATTCTGCACGGAAGCGGGTTTGAAGACGTTATTTTTGACTATGTGCGGTTCCGCAGGCTCCACACTCACCGAAAACCTTTTGCCGGAATTCTCCCGCAATTGGCCCGGCGGTATCTGGAAACCGGTTCCGGCTCGGTGCGGGAAGAGTTGGAGCAGTACATGAACGAGCAGGACTGCCCGGCCTGTCATGGAGCGCGGCTCAGGCCCGAGGCTCTGGCCGTGCGGATCGGGGAGTGGAATATCCATGGCCTGACCAGCCAGAGCATCGGTGGACTCCTTGCAATCCTGCCCACTCTTGCCTGGACGGAACAGGAGATGTTCATTGCCGAGCGGATTTTAAAAGAGATTCAGGACCGGCTCACCTTTCTGCACGATGTGGGGCTGGGATACATTTCCCTTGCTCGTAAGGCGGCAACGCTTTCCGGCGGCGAGGCCCAGCGGATACGGCTGGCTTCCCAGATCGGCTCGCGGCTGGCCGGGGTTTTGTATATTTTGGACGAGCCGAGCATCGGGTTGCACCAGCGGGACAACCAGCGGCTGATCAACACCCTGACCCGGCTGCGGGATCTGGGCAATACCGTGCTGGTGGTGGAGCATGACGAAGACACCATCCGGGCGGCTGACCACGTGCTGGACATGGGCCCGGGTGCCGGGGTGCACGGCGGAGAGGTGGTCTACAACGGCGAGGTGGCGGGGCTGTTGCGTAATAAAGCATCCATCACCGGCGGCTATCTCTCCGGGCGCTTGTCCATCCCGATCCCGAAGAAGCGGCGGCGGCCCGCCTCAAAAAAGAGCTGGATCACCATCCGGCAGGCAACGGCCAATAACCTGCAAAATATCGATGTGCGTATCCCCCTTGGCCTGATGACCTGCGTCACCGGGGTTTCCGGGTCGGGTAAAAGCTCGCTGGTGATTGAGACCCTGTTCAAGGGCGCGATTCATTCTCTGGCCCATGGAAAGGGGCAACCGGGTAAAGGGTGTGTTTTTGCGGGGCTTGAGCAGATAGACAAGGTGATCGACATCGACCAGAGCCCCATTGGTCGCACGCCCCGCTCAAATCCCGCCACCTATACCGGGGTGCTTACCCCGGTGCGCGAGCTCCTTGCCAGGTTGCCCGAGGCGCGGGCCAGGGGGTATCAGCCGGGCCGTTTCAGCTTTAACCTGAAGGGCGGCCGTTGCGAGGCGTGCGAGGGCGAGGGGGTCATCAAGATCGCCATGCATTTTTTGCCGGATATCTATGTGACCTGTGAGGCCTGCGGAGGCAAGCGCTACAATCAGGACACCCTGGATATTGCCTATCGGGGCAAGAATATCGCCGAAATCCTGGCTATGAACGTGGAGGAGGCCCTGGATTTTTTTGCCAAGGTCCCCCAGATCAAGGGTAAGCTGCAGACCCTGCTGGAGGTTGGGCTGTCGTACCTTTCCCTGGGACAGTCATCCGTGACTCTGTCAGGCGGGGAGGCCCAGCGGATAAAGCTTGCCAAGGAGTTGAGCAAAAGAAGCACCGGCAGAACCCTGTACATCATGGATGAACCGACCACCGGGCTCCATCCGGCGGACATCCAGCATCTGCTCCATGTGCTGAACCGGCTGGTGGAGAGCGGCAATACCGTGGTTATCATCGAACACAATCTCGATGTGATAAAAACAGGGGATCATCTTATCGACCTCGGCCCGGAAGGCGGAGATCAGGGCGGCGCCATTGTCGCACAGGGCACTCCCGAGGAAGTGGCCCGGGTTAAGGAATCGTACACCGGGCAATTCCTCAAAAAAATTCTGCAAAAGAAGGAATAGGCTAGAGTAGAGAATCCCCGGCGATTTGCTGAAAATAATAAAAGACCCGTTGAAGTTTCGGCATATTTCATTATAAAGAATGGAGTGTTTGTGAAGATGCCCTTCGACAGGCTCAGGGTGAACGGATAGAATCGTAACTGCATATTCCGTTCGGGCTGAGTCCTTCGGCACGCTCAGGAGAGCCCTGTCGAAGCCCCTGTTTTGGCAATTTCCATTTTTTGTGAAAGTTACAAGAATGGAGTGTGGTTCTCACAGTAGGTTGAAACGTGGCGTTTGCCATACAGAAACTCAGACAAGGATTGCGAATCATGGCGGAAGAGAATAACGAGGGCGCTCAGGCGCCGCAGCCACCGGTTTTTCGGTTGCAGAAGATGTACCTCAAGGACTTATCGTTTGAAAATCCCGAAGCCCCGGATGTTTTTCTTGCCAAAGGCGAACCCAAGGTTGATGTGAATCTGGGACTCAAGCACCGGAAGCTGGAGACGGAAGACCATTATGAGGTTACTTTGTCCATCACCACCAAGGTGACCAACAGCCAGACCGAGAAAACGCTGTTTATTATCGAGGTCGAGCATGCCGGGGTATTTTTGTTGAAAAATATCCCGGAGGAGCATATGGGACCGGTATTGTCGGTGGAATGCGCGGCCCTGCTTTTTCCCTTTACCCGGCAGATCATCAGTCAGGTATCTGTGGATGGCGGCTTTGTTCCGTTTCTCATGGAGCCGATTAATTTTCATGCCTTGTATGAAAATTCAAAAAGGCAGAAAGCGTCATCGGAGCAAGCGCAGTAAGAATTGTATGATAATAGATTCTGCAACAAAAAAGCCCGGCAATCGCCGGGCTTTTTTGTGACCATATTGGGCTGCTGATCAGAGAATTTTGGGCTGGAGCAGGATAATCAGCTCGCTTCTCTTGGTGGATTTGGCAGAGTGGGAGAAGAGTTTGCCGAGGACGGGGATATCGCCAAGGAACGGCACCTTGTTGCTGCCGATGTTCGATTCCGCATTGTCAATAAGACCGCCGACCACCACCACCTGACCGCTTTTCACACGAACAGTGGTATTCATTTCCCGCAGCTTGATCCTGGGGACACCGATAACGCCGCCCCAACCGTTGATATACTCAACTTCATTACCCTCAAGTTTTGAGGTGACCGGGGTCAGGGTGAGG
>JAHJTI010000320.1 GCA_018829945.1 Pseudomonadota bacterium
TGGCCCTTCTTGTGCAACTCCTGGATCTCCCGGATAATGGCGCGATCCTTGGCCTTGGCGTTTTTGTAGATAACATCGGCATAATCCTGACGGATCATGGTGTTGTGGGTGGGCATGATAACCACGTCGAGATTGTATATCTTCTTGAACTCCGCTGCTTCGGTATCCGCGGTGCCGGTCATGCCTGCCAGCTTTTCGTACATCCGGAAGTAATTCTGGAAGGTGATGGAGGCAAGGGTCTGATTTTCCTTCTCCACCTTGACCCCTTCCTTGGCCTCCAGCGCCTGATGCAGACCATCGCTGAAACGGCGGCCCTGCATGGCCCGGCCCGTGAATTCATCCACAATCACCACCTGGCCGTCCCGCACCAGATAATCCACATCCCGCTTGAACAGGACATTGGCCTTGAGGGCCTGATTCAGGTGATGCAGCCACTCGATATTCCGGGGGTCATAGAGATTCTCCACCTCAAGCAGTTTCTCGCCCAGAGAAACCCCTTCATCGGTGAGCGAGACCGACCTGGCCTTTTCGTCCAAGGTGTAGTGCTCGTCGGCCTTGAACTTATGGATGATCCGGTCCACCTTCTCATAGAGCTCGGTGGACATCTCCGCTGGTCCGGAGATAATCAGGGGGGTTCTTGCCTCGTCAATCAGGATGGAATCCACCTCGTCGACAATGGCGTAATGGAATTCGCGCTGACAGAAATCCTGAAGTTCGAATTTCATGTTGTCGCGCAGATAATCAAAACCGAATTCGTTGTTGGTTCCGTAGGTAATATCGGCAGCGTAGGCCTCCCGCCGAGCCGTGTCATCCATCCCATGCAGGATGGAACCAACGCTGAGCCCGAGAAAATGGTAGAGCTTGCCCATCCATTCGGCATCGCGCCGGGCCAGATAGTCGTTAACCGTGACCACATGCACCCCGCGACCGGTCAGGGCATTGAGATATACCGGCAGGGTGGCGGCCAGGGTTTTTCCCTCGCCGGTTTTCATTTCGGCAATCTTGCCCTGATGGAGGACCATGCCGCCAATGAGCTGCACGTCAAAATGGCGCATGCCCAAAACCCGCCAAGCTGCCTCACGGCAGACAGCAAAGGCCTCGGGCAGCAAACTGTCAAGGGGCACTCCGGCGGCGAGCCGCTCCCGGAAGATCCCGGTCCGCGCAGCAAGATCGGTGTCGTCCAGATTTTTGATCTCGGGCTCCAGTTGATTGATCGCCGCCACCAACGGTTGAATGCTCTTGAGAACCCGTTCGTTTTTGCTGCCGAAAATCTTTTTCAAAACAGAACCGACCATATTTCCACTCCAGGAGGTCAACGCCGACAACATGCCAAAAAGCACACCCCGACGCGATCATCGTTTTTTAGGGGTTGCGACAAAACAACCTCTGCTTTTTCGATCCGTTTATAACGGTTCGTAATGCGGATACGCTATTCGGATAGCGATATTATTTTTCACAACCGGTCATTTTTCCCAGACCAGCGCTTCCTCGTTGCAATCAGGAAATTTCGGGCATTGAATACAATCACTCCATACCTTGTGGGGGAGTTCATTCTTGTCGATATGCCTGAACCCGAGCCGCTCAAAAAAAACAGGCTGATAAGTCAGGGTAAAAACCCTGGTGATCCCGAAATGATCGGCCTCAGCCAGGCAGGACTCAACCAGCTGCCGGCCGATCCCCTGCCCCTGGGCTTCTTCCGCCACAGCCAGGGAACGGATCTCCGCCAGATTTTCCCAGCAAACATGCAAAGCGCAGATACCGAGAATCTGCCCGGCCGAGGTATCATCCCCGTCCTTGACAAAAACATTGAAATCCCGCAGCTGATCGTACAAGGAACTCAAGGAACGGCCCAGCAATAAGCCCTTGTTGGCAAAATGCTGCAACAGGGCATACATCACCTTCACATCGTCCATTCTGGCATCACGGATCATGACGGTCTCACAAAAGGGAAAAAAGGTAAAAGGCCCGAAACAGACAAGCACATGGTTACAGAATAGTAAACGTTACAATCGAAGGTTCTCGATGTATGCGCTTCCCTGCGCTTGCGACACGCACGACATTGCTTCATTTTTTTCGCCCAACCGGCTGACGACAACCCGCTCGTTCTACCATAACCGCCCAAAAAGAAAAAGAATTCAGCAAAAAAGAATCAGGGATTCTGGAGCCGGGAAGCAGGCAGCAAAGCGATATACGCCTTGATTTTTTCCTCTTTTTCCAGCTTGGCGATGAGCTGATTGGCTTCAGCCAGCTTGTCGAACTTGCCCACATATATCCTGATGAACGGATCATCCTTATCCTCGGGCGGCACGGAAAACGCTTCATAGCCGCGACCGCGCCACTGGGCCACATCCTCCTGCGCCCGCTCCTGGTCACGAACAGCGGCAACCTGCAAAGCAAAGAAAGAAGGTTCGGCTTCAGCCCATTCCGTTTCGGAATTCGAGGCAGATTCCGGCGGTGCCCCCGGTTCCACTCCCATGTCATGTTTTTGTTCGGGAGACGCACCGGACTCAATGGTGGATGACTTTCCCGGGCGCAGCGATTCGGCAAGCTTGGCCAGCGAAGATCCTTGCTCCCCCGGGGTCGGCTGGAGAATGGTCTGTCCGGCCCAGATGCCGATAATGAACATCCAGAAAAAAATGCAGCCGGTGACAAGGGTCAGGCTGAACATTCCCAACAGCCCCAGCTCAAAACGGATAACAAATCTGCCTTTCTTTTTCGGTGCGGTCATAAACGGATTCTCCATTGCCGGGAAACACCGGGCAATGCCTCCTCATGCTGAACTTTATAACAGAACAAACCAATCCTACATGGATTCAGGGGCGCTCACCCCAATCAGGGCAAGGCCGTTTCGCAAAACCACCCGCACCCCCATGGCCAGCCAGAGACGGGCCCGGCTCAATTCCTCATCCTCGGAAACAATCCGATGCTTATTGTAGTAACTGTGAAACTGCCCGGCAATATCCTGGAGGAAAAAAACCAGCCGGTGCGGCGCCAGATCAAGGGCCGCACCCTCCACCAGAGCCGGAAAACCGGCCATTGCCTTGAGCAGCTGAGTTTCCTCATCCAGAACAAGTCTGCCCAGAGGCACATCCTGCAAACTCCCCGGAGAAACACCCTTGGCCTCGGCCTGTCTGCTGATACTATGCAAGCGGGCATGGGCGTACTGGACATAATAGACCGGGTTTTCCTGGCTGGTCTTGGTGGCCAGATCCAAATCAAACTCCAACTGGCTGTCCGCCTTGCGCATGAGGAAAAAGAAACGGGCCACGTCCGGGCCTACCTCGTCGAGCAGTTCGTCCACCGTCACAAAATTGGCCTTACGGGTGGACATCTTCACCTGTTGCCCATCGCGCATCAGGGTGACAAACTGATGCAGGACCACAGTCACCTTGGCCGGATCGTAGCCCAGGGCCTTGACCCCGGCCAGTACGTCTGGCACCGTGGCGATATGGTCGGAACCGAAGATGTCGACCATCCAGTCGAAACCGCGTTTAAATTTCTCCCGATGGTAGGCCATGTCCGGCAGACGGTAGGTCGGCTCCCCGGTGGACTTGATGATGACCCGATCCTGGGGCAGGTCAAACTCGGTGCCCTTGAACCAGACCGCCCCGTCCTGATCGTAGGCCAACCCCTTTTCCCGCAGGGAAGCGACCACATCATCGACCAACCCGTTCTCATAGAGCGAGTGCTCATTGTAGTAATTGTCAAAAACAATGCCCAACCGGTGCAGAGTCCCGTTGATGTCGTCGAAAATAACCCGTTCAGCCTTGCTCTTAAACACCATGACATCGGGCTCATCCTTAAGGGTATCGCCCTTCTCGTTGATGAGTTCCTGAGCAATATCACGGATATACTGGCCCTGATAGCCGTCTTCCGGAAAGGCAAAAGGCAACCCCAGCGCTTCCAGGTACCGGGCCCGGGTGGATTCTCCCAGCACCCGCATCTGGCGGCCGGCATCGTTATAATAATACTCTCTGGTTACCTGATGGCCTGTGGCAGCGAGCAGCCCGGCGATGGCATCGCCGAGAACGGCCTGGCGTCCGTGCCCGACACTCAACGGGCCGGTGGGATTGGCGCTGACAAATTCGACCAACACCTTCTTGTTCTCGCCGATGGTGCTTTGGCCAAAGGACATATCCTGAGCACAGACTTCGGGCAGCACGGACTGCCAGACAGCTTGATTGATGTAACAATTGACAAATCCGGGCCCGGCGATTTCCACCTTCTCCAGCAGCTCGGTATGGGGGCTGAGCATCTCCACCAACTGCGCCGCAATGGCCCGGGGATTTTTCTTGTCCTTACCCGCCACGACCATGGCGAGATTTGTGGCAAGATCTCCCTGACCCGCGTGCTTGGGCTCATCCAGAGAATATCCTCCCGCCGCAGCGGCGGACCAGAATCCGGATTCAACCCCCTGCTCGAAGCATTGGTCTATCAATTTTTTGAGGCGTGTCTTGATCATTGCAGTTCTAATCCAAAAGAAATTTTGTAACTGTTCAGCTCACGCTGTCGACATACACCTGACGATTACAGGAACCGAAAAGACAGAGGATTTCATAATTGATGGTATCCGACCAGCGGGCGATCTCTTCGGCACGGATTTCCTCCGCACCTTGACGCCCAAGCAGCACAACTTCATCTCCAACCTTGACCTCGGGGATATCAGTCACATCAGCCATGCAGGCATTCATGCAGATCATGCCGCGAATCGGCGCCCGCTTTCCAGCCAGCAGTACTTCACACTTGCCCGTCAATCTCCGGAGATAGCCGTCGTCATATCCCACCGGCAAAACCGCCAGCCTGGTCGGGTGTTCAGTCACATACCTGTGACCATAGCTGACCCCCTGCCCTGCCGGAATCTCTTTGACCTGAAGCACTCTGGTCATAAAACGCATGGCAGGCCGCAGATCCAGAGCTGAATCCTGGTGCAGCCAATCCGTCGGATAACAGCCGTACAGGGAAATACCCGGGCGCACAAAATCACACCGCATCCGGGGATATCGCAACAGAGTGGCCGAATTGGCAACATGAGTGATCCGCCCTTGGCCAACGTTTTGCACCCTGGCCAGCAGCTCCTGAAACACTCCGTACTGCTTCTCGGTAAGATTATCGCCTTCCACATCCGCTTTGGGGAAATGGCTTGCGATCCCGGCAAGATACAGATTGGGAAACCGGCTCAAGGAGGAGACGAAGGACTCGAACTCATGGGGCAGAAGACCAAGACGCCCCATACCGACATCAACCTTTATCTGTATCCCTTTCCGGCAACCGATCTTTGCCGCCTGCGCGTCCAGGGCCTCCAATGCCTCGAGAGTATAGACCACCGGGGTAAGGTCATGGGCCACCGCCTCCTCCGCCCCCTGCCGGTCAACTCCGAGCATAATCACAATCTGTCCGGCTATCCCGTCCTGGCGCAGCTGTACCCCCTCCTCGACCTCGGCCACGCCGAAAGCCGTGGCCCCTGCCTCGGCAAAGGCCTGGGCCGCAGGGATAAGACCATGCCCGTAGGCATCGGCCTTGACCACTGCCAGAATACCCACCGCCGGGCCGACCAGTTTTCGCACCTGCCGGAAATTATGGCGCAGGGCGGCACGATCAACCTCCACTTTATTCCAGGAAGGTGTTCCCATACCAAGCAACCCGTTTTTTCAGCGAATAGGCATTGTTGCAATCGCAAAGAAGCGCCGACTTCAAAAAGCCACGACGCTTTTTACTTGTGTGCAATTCCTTTAAGTCCTTCGCGCGTTCCATTCCCGCCAGATGAGCCGACTCGACAAGAGAAGAGCCCAGCCGACAGCAACATATATAACACTGACCACCAGATGAGGCACTTCGGAATTACGCAACAACCGTCCACCGAGCATCATGCAGATAACCAGCCCCCACATCCCCCAGGAATATACCCCGCCCACACACATTCCATCCGGGCGGGCCACGATCCGGGCGATATTCTTCCGGGCGGCCCGCTCTATGACCAGAAACGCTTTTGCCGTACCAAGCACCAGGCCAAGAAGCAAAAAAATCACGGAATGGGTTTCGTCCAGAAGATAGCCGCGCACCATCAGGTACAGACCGATGAAGCTCCACATCATGGCGGCAACAAGAAGATTGGTGCCAACGCTTGCCCCCGGCTTCAACCGCGCAAACCAACTCATGCTTCCCAACTTCGAGGCTGCCATACCATAACGAACCCACCCTTCACATGCAAATAAATAGGCCTATTCCCATGTTTGGGAATAGGCCTACACACTTCACAAAATGTTCTGCACACCGTTGCCCCATGCATAACAAGGGGGCGGCATAAGGAGCCGTAACGAAGTGGCTCAAAAAAGCAACTATTCGTAA
>JAHJTI010000311.1 GCA_018829945.1 Pseudomonadota bacterium
ACCGCGATAAGCGCCAACACTGCGATGAATGGACTCAGGATTCTCATTTACAATTACCTCGCATCATGTTTAGGATCCCGCTCCGGAATAACCATCTCCGTAAACATTGCTGTTTCCGTGACTATTCCATAGCGGCGTTTATGTCGTCCTTGCCGGGAAAACGGCAAGGATATTTTGTTATAACGCCTTAATCTCTGCTTTCCGGGCGGCATTGGTGTCCATCAACTTCGAGGGGCAACCGCGATCCGTTGTGATGCTGTTTCCGCTTTTGATCTCCGCGATCCGGGTCTGATAGAGCCTTTCCCGGCAGGCGGAATACAGGTCGAACATGGTGTAGGCCAGAATGTCGGCCTTTTCTTCAAACGCAAGCCAACCGTCATGATCGTCGACTTTGTCTTTCCTGCAGAAATCCTTGATCACTCTCTTCAAGATGTATGCCATGGAGACCGCTTCGGAAGGATTAAATGTTTGCACCGCCCGAATCTGCACCATATGCTCAAGGGATTCCACAATCTTTTCCGGCTCGTTTTTCTCGAAGAGAAGGGCATACACCGACCATAGGGAGCTCTTCACCGCCACCCCCACCGGATTGGCAAACCGGTCCTTCTCTTTTTTAAAGATCCGGGAGCCGTCCGCCGGGTAGGTAGCCAGAACCTGATCGACCCAGCTGTCCAGAATCTCGCCTTTTCGATCTATGAGCAGTTCAGCAACTAACATCCCTCTCCTCGGAAATATCCTGTTTTTTTAGGAGGAAACACCTATATCCTGAATGACCATTCAGAATATGAAAGGCATTGGTAGCATGTTTCAATTCAGATTTCAACAAGAAAAATGTGCGGGGAATGGTGCGGATTATGAGATGGTATCAAGGAGAATGCCGGCTTCCTGCTGAAGATTTTTAAGGAGAACCGGCAAGTCGTCGAGGTCGATCAACACGTCGCCGATAATGGAGCATTGTTCATTGCCGGTGCAGTCATAGACATCGAGGGAATAGCCGTTTTCGTCTTTGATGAGTACGAGATGGATGAGGATGTTCTGGTTTTCAAGGTGGGTGTTGACCTGTTCCACCAGGCGGCGGACCGTGTTTTCCTCGGGTGAGTGGAAAAGAGATTCCTCCTGATGCCGGCGCGACTCCTTGTCCCGCTGCCATTCCCGTTTGAAGGCGCCTATGCGCGCAATCGGGGCGAGACCGTCGATGGCCTCAACCTTTTTTTCCTTCCGATACGGATCGATTCTGATAGGTCGTGGAAATTTGATTTCATCGGAAATAACCATTGTTTCCCCCCCCCGGTTGTTTCCTTGGCGTGGCTTATGCTTCTCCTTGATATTCTGTCACTATACCCATCGACATTATTTTCGTGGAACTGTAATTTTTTAACAGAGAACCTTACACCTCTCTCTCCGAGCCTTCCCTGGCAAAGAATATCTCGGTTGGGCCCTGCCCTGGCTGGACACAATATTTTTCCGTCAGGGCGTCTATCTGGTCATCGGTACGCATGGGATCATGGTGAAACAGGGCCAGGGCTTTCACCCCGGCATTAGTGGCAGCTCTAATCGCATGTTCAAAGGAGGAGTGGCCCCAGCCCGTAAATTTGGCCAGATATTCTTCGCGGGTGTATTGGCTGTCGTGCACCAGAAGATCCACCCCGGAAAAAAACTGCTCTAAAACCTCATTCTGTTCCTGGGCCACCATTTCGCCTTCTGTGGCCATGCCTTCGTCATAGGAGGGATCTTCCGCGTCCGTGCAGAAAACATTGCGGAACGGCTCGGTGTCATAGGCCGTGCAGATTGTTTTGCCTTGATAGGCAAAACGATAGCCCAGGCAGAGAATGGGATGGTTCAAATACTTTGCCGTTACGGTAATCCCATCGCCCAGATCGATCTCACCTTCCTTGAGATCAATGTAATCGATCTTGGCGGCAAGTTCTGCCTGGCGGACCGGGAAGTAGCGGTAGGTCAACTGGCCGCCCACGATTTTTTCCAGGGTGTCACCTTCGAAACTGACCGGGCCGTGAACCCTGATGGTGCTTCCCGGCACGTAGATCGGGGTGAAAAATGGAAATCCCATGATGTGATCCCAGTGGGTATGGGTCAGAAAGATATCCGTTTTGATCGGCCCTTTTTTGAAGTCGTTGGCCATTATGAAATTGCCCAGCTCACGAAGGCCGGAACCGGCGTCGATGATAATGAGGCGATTGATTTCCGGGAAACGAAGCTCGATGCAGGCCGTGTTGCCGCCATACTTCATGGTTTTTGGCCCGGGACAGGGAATGGAGCCGCGGACCCCCCAGAATTTGATTTTCATGCTCATTTATGTCTCCCTGGCGACCTGGAGAAAAACCTGGGCTTTTTCTATTTCCTGTTGCACAACCAGGTGCAGATTTGAAAGATCATACCATTTCAAGCCGACCAGGGCGAGCTGCTCGGCAACTCTGGACATGTCCGGGTAGCTGTCTCCGGCGGAACCGACGTCAAAGAGGTTGGCGTAGGTATTTGCCAGGGCCACCACGCTGACAAGCTGGCGGTTATCTTCTGAAGCGTTTTCCGGGGCGTGGTGGAAACGGAGCAGTTCGGTGAGTGCCTGATTGAGCTGCCATTTTTCGGCGATCATCTTCCCTGCCCGGCTGTGATCGAAGCCCAGCAACATATCCTCGGCTCCCGACAAAGGGCTCTGTTCAAGGGCGGACAATTCCAGGGCCTGCCGGTATTCCTCGGCAAAACAGTTGTTCAGTGGAATTTTTCCCAGATCGTGGAGCAGCCCGGCAACAAAGAATTCCTCCTGCATCATCCCGGGAATTCCCTTGAGTTTGGCCAGGGCCTTGGCCATCACTCCTACACAGAGCGAATGGGTCCAGAACGCATCCATGGACAGTGAGCGGAAAGAGTCTTCTTTTCCCATGCTGCCCAAAACCGCAGTGCTCAGGGCCAGATTTTTTACGGTGTTGATACCGAGCATGATGATCGCCCGGGTGAGAGAATTGATTTGGTTGGGCAGGGAGTAATAAGCCGAATTGATGAGTTTGAGCACCTGGCCGGTCAGGACCGGGTCCAGGGCGATGACCCGGTTCAGGTCGTTGGCCGAGGTGCTGGGAGTATTGCAGACCTCAAGAACCTTGGTAACCGTGGTGGACAGGCTCGGCATTCGCTCGATATATTTCTGGATCAGTGCGAAGCGCTGTTCGTTGGTCAGGGGAGCCTCGGGCATCGGCAGACCTTTTAGTATGGTTTATGAGTCGTTATGAAATAACTTCGTCCGGCGCGACCATGTGGTTTCGGTTCTTGAGTCCCTCAGCACCATTGCCGGTTTCGCCTTCCAGATGAAGATATCAATTTGTTACAACGACTTGGACCATAGTAGCTGAGGCTGACCGTGCGGTCAAGGAGGGGAGTTCAACAATCGTGTTTTATTAAGAAATCGCGGATCATTTCGTTCATGATTTCGATCCTGGGTCTGCCGGTTTCATGGACAATGATCCAGACGCAGCGTTGAAAGGCCCGGAAAAGATCGCTGTCCACCTGAAGGGTCAACCGTTCTGTTTCCTCCCCGTTATCCGCATCCGGATCCACGGTCAGCACCCTTCCTGTCTGTTGAAGGCGACGGCCTCAGCATAGGTGATGCCGGTTCCGCCAAAGATATCGAGAGCGCTGCCGATGGTGGCGTCCAGACGATTCAAGCCCAACTCCTTGACCCGATAGAGATCGGCAAGATTCTTTACCCCGCCCGCATAGGTTGTGGGAATCGGGCTGAAGCGGCCGAGCATCTCGGTCAGCTCCTCTTCGATCCCACCACATTTTCCTTCCACGTCAACGGCGTGGATCAGGAATTCACAGCAGTGATTGGCAAAATAGGCAAGGGACTGTTCGGAAACCGCCACTTGGGTGAATTTCTGCCACCGGTCGGTGACGATATAATAGGCTTCCCCCTTTTTTCGACAGCTCAGGTCAAGGACCAGCCGTTCCTTGCCCACTGCCCGGACCAGCTCTTCGAGGCGGTCTTCATGCACCATCCCGTCTGTGAACACCGCGGAAGTGACGATCACCTCGCTCGCACCCCGGTCCAGCCAGAGGGAGGCATTTTCCGCCGTAATTCCTCCGCCCAACTGCAACCCCCCGGGGAAAGCCTGCAAGGCCCCTGTAGCCGCGGTTTCGTTCCCCGGCCCCAGCATGATCACATGGCCGCCGAAAAGCCCGTCTTGCTTATACATGGCGGCATAATGGGAGGCGGGCTGGTCCGAGGCAAAGTTGGTGGTCAAACTCTCCTGCTGTTCGTCGGAAAGAGTGGAGCCGACAATCTGCTTCACCCGGCCATGGTGGAGGTCAATGCACGGTCTGAATTTCATGGGTGTCATCCAATTATTCCCTCTCACGTCAAGGGAGAGGGAGGCTGATCCGCACAGCGGGTTCTATTGGGAGCAAGTGGCTATTTTCGTGATAAGATTAGCCTTTTCCCTGAGAAAAGGTCAATAAAAAAGGCGGACAGCTTCCGCCGTCCGCCTTGTGTTGATCAACATGTGATGTGCGTGTAAAAAAGAGTGCTTCGACAGGCTCAGCACGAACGGTTTGGGCAATGCGCTGAAAAAATTTCCGTTCGTGTTGAGCCTGTCGAAGCACCTGAATCGTTGCTTACTTGCAGTCTTCCCTGATCATGAAGGTCTTCGGGTCGAGCTTGAGGAGCTTGCCGCATTTGCTGACTGTGGCGGAGCCCTTGATGATGTTCAGATCAATGCACTCGCTTTGTGAGACCGGCTTCAGGAGGACAATGGTGTTGAACAGGTCTTCCATGCCGCTGCAGGGGGCAGGAACACCGGAGGCGGGAACTTCAACCCCATCGGTGGAGACGGCGGAAAACCAGATCTGCATGTCCATTGTTTTGGCCAGATCCCGCATTCCTTCCAGCACCGCGCGGTCGGCGCCAACAAAGTCGAAGCCGTCAACCACCATGCAGCTCGGCTTGATGACATTCTGCTGCACAAGGTCATGCAGCCGTTCTTCCAGTTTGGCCCGGCTGAACTTGGATTCGTTGAAGGTGATGATCATCCGGTTGCGCATGATCGAGTCATGAATCTCCGCGGCGTTGTCCAGCTTGCAGCCTTCGGCGATATCCTTGAACATGTCGTCATACCAGAGCTTGGTTTTGTCAAGGCTCTGGCCGACACTGACATGGACAACCTGTTTGTCGTTCAACAGAGAGTCCATGGCGATCTGTACCAGCAGCGCGGTTTTGCCCACGCCGGCCCGGGCCATGACCAATCCCATCCGGCTGGATTCCTTGGCGTCGCTTTCACCCTTCAGGTGGCGGATGGGATTCTTTTCAATCAGATCTTGTTTCAGCATGGTGGCATCCTATTTTTGTAATTATTCAGCTTGAAGCCGAAAGTGGACAAAAACCACGTAATGTGACTATTCAGCCGCGTCGCTGTGCTGCTGTCGCAGATGCGGCGTTGCCGAACAGTTACTATTTTTTGTCTTTTTTCTGGGCCTTGATGATCAACTCTTCGGCAACGCTCTTGGGCACTTGCCTGTAGGTGGCAAATTCCATGGTAAACTCTGCTTTGCCCTGGGTCAAGGACCGAAGATCGGTTGAATAGCCGAACATCTCGGAAAGCGGAACCTCGGCCTCGATGACCGTGTATGCGTCTTCCTCGTTGGTGCCGATGATCATGCCGCGCCGCTGGTTCAGGCTGCCCATGATTGAGCCCTGGAACTCGGAGGGGCCCTCGACCGCGACCTTCATGATCGGTTCCATGATCACCGGTTTGGCCTTATTGTATGCTTCCTTGAATCCGCCCATGGCGGCCAGCTGGAAGGCGATATCCGAAGAGTCAACGGCATGGGAGGCGCCGTCGTTGATGGCGCAGCGAACGCCGGTGACATGGGCGCCGACCAGAGCCCCTTTGTCCAAACATTTCTGGAAGCCCTTGTCGCATGAGGGGATGTATTCGCGGGGCACTGAGCCGCCGACGATCTGGTCGACAAATTCGTATTCGCCCTCTTCCATGGGCTCGATGAAGCCTGCAACCCGACCGAACTGACCGGAGCCGCCGGTCTGCTTTTTGTGGGTGTAGTTGAACTCGGCCCGCTGGGTGATGGTCTCGCGGTAGGCAACCTGGGGCGCACCAACGGTGACCTCAGCCTTGTATTCGCGTTTCATCCGCTCGACGTATACGTCAAGATGCAGCTCGCCCATGCCGGAGATGATGGTCTCCAGAGTTTCCTGGTCCACATACGTTTTAAAGGTGGGGTCTTCCTTGGTGAAACGGTTCAGGGCCTTGGACATGTTGTCCTGGGCCTTGTTATCTATCGGGGTGATGGAGAGGGAGATAACCGGCGCCGGCACATGCATGGAGGTCATGGAGAAGTTGTAATCGCTGCCGCTGGTGAAGGTGTCGCCGGAGGCGCAATCAATGCCGAACAGGGCGACGATATCGCCGGCCCCTGCTTCATCGATCTCTTCCATATCGTCGGAATGCATCCGCACCAACCGGCCAACCTTGGCCTTCTTTCCGGTCCGGACATTGACGATGGAGTCGCCTTTTTTCAGGGTGCCTTGGTAGGTGCGGACATAGGTAAGCTGCCCGTACCGGCCGTCCTCAAGTTTGAAGGCCAGGGCCAGCAAGGGGTCGCTCGAGATGTTGCTCACCTTGACCTCGGCCTCTTCATGATCCAGATCCAGGGCGAAATTTTCAACATCGGTTGGGCAGGGCAGGTAGTCGATTACTGCGTCGAGCAGGAGCTGCACACCCTTATTCTTGTAAGCGGTTCCCATCATCACCGGGGTGAATTCAAGGGCCAGGGTCCCCTTGCGGATCGCGTCCATGATCATTTCTTCGGTGGGGGTGCCTTCCAGCACGGCCTCCATCAATTCATCGGAGAACATGGAAACTGCGTCCAGCATCTCTTCCCGCTTGATGTCGCATTCTTCCTTGTACTGGGCCGGGATCTCCTCTTCGCGGAGTTTGTCGCCGTTTTCTCCATCAAAATAGACGGCCTTCATCCGAACCAGATCGATAAGCCCCTGCATTTCGCCTTCGAGACCCATGGGCACCTGGATGGGCACCGCGTTGAGGGCCAGCTTGTCGCGGAGCTGTTTGATAACCCTTTCCGGATTGGCGCCGGTTCGGTCACATTTATTGATAAAGGCGACGCGGGGAACCCGGTAACGGGTCATCTGCCGGTTAACCGTGATGGACTGGGACTGAACGCCGCCAACGGAACAGAGAATCAGCACCGCGCCGTCGAGCACGCGCAGGGCCCGCTCAACCTCGATGGTAAAATCCACATGGCCGGGGGTATCGATGATGTTGACGGCATGGTCTTTCCAGTCGCAATAGGTGGCGGCGGAACAGATGGTGATGCCCCGTTCCCGCTCCAGCTCCATGGAGTCCATTTTGGCGCCGACGCCGTCCTTGCCGCGCACTTCATGGATCGCATGAATACGCTGGGTATAAAAAAGGATGCGCTCGGTCAGGGTGGTTTTTCCCGAATCGATATGGGCGCTGATTCCAATATTGCGGACCTTCGTAATGTCTCTCATGGTAAGTGTTCCACTCCATTCGTGCATGTGTGCGGTTACGGCTGGCGCCGGTCAAGGCACCATACCTTGGCAAACCGGCATTAAAAAACGGCCCGGGTCTGGGGCCGTATGGACAGTCTTTTTAAGAACCGGCACTTTTACCCCTAAGCCGTGTTGCTGTCAAGGGAAAAATTCGGCGCATTCGCACGCAGTTACTCGTGGA
>JAHJTI010000158.1 GCA_018829945.1 Pseudomonadota bacterium
AGGCAGACCAAATAGATGTCGCACGGCGATCCCTGTGCGTTGCCGCCGGTGAATGGGGCGGTGAGCTGATCGTCCAGGTTGTCCATGGAAAACGTGGCGGAATCCACGATTTTCGCCAGGGAATAACTCACGTTGCCCAGCGCATACCCCCTGGGCTGATACATGGCGCCGTTGAAATAGATGGGCACGTCGCACTCGGTGTAGCAGTATTCCACCGAGTCGATGACCATGCGGATCAGGGTGAACGCCCGGATCTCGCCGGAGGCGAGCTGCGCCTGTATGGCCGGATCGATATCAAGCATTGAGCTGGCCCTTGAGTGTGAGGCCGGTGGTCACCAGCCGGTTGTAGAAGGTCTCGAAGTTCATCACATCCTCGCCGAACTTGCAGCGCACCTTGAGACGTCCGGAGAAATCGCAGGTGATGTGCTGACCGGCCGCAGGCGGCGCCGCAAAGGTGATTTTGTCCGCTCCATCCTCGCCGCCCTCGGCGGTGAAGGTGTAATCCACCCCGGATGCCTTGGCCACGCCGCCCACATAAACGGTATAGCCGGAGGCCAGCTTGGAGGGCATGTTGTAGATGGCTGTGGCGCCATCGGCGGTGCCTACATATTCTCCGACATAAACCGCCTCGAACGGATGAAAGAAGTTGAACGGCAGGTGCTTGCCCCGGCGGGACATGAAGAACTGCCAGAGGATGCGCGCATTGGCCACCGTGATGTTCTTGTATTTCAGCGGGAACGATCGTTTCGGAAAAAGGCGCTTCTGCTTGGTGGCCTCCCGGCCGGACTCATACTCCGAAACCAGGGTGCGGTATTCGATGGACTCGGCCAGGGGATTGCTCGGGCGAACGGATGCAAGCAGATCCGGGAAGGCTGTCATGAGATCACCCGCTGCAGGTTGGAGCGCAGCCCGCGATCGCCGCGCTGCAGGGCCTCATTCAACGGGCCAAGCACAGCCTGTGGATTACGGCGCATCATGTCGGTGATGGATTGGGCATCGGCGGCAATGATGGTTATGGAGATGGGAGCGGCTGCCGGCGCCGGAGCGGCGGATGAGTTTGGTCGAGCGGAGGATGCCCGCACCTGGCTCTGGTTCATCACCAGCTCGGATTCATTTTCCGCAAAGGAATACCGGCCGCCGGACCGCAAGCCGACCCCGACCACGGGCTCCTTGATCCAGCCGCCGTCGGCAAAGGCGAAATTAAAAGGAGCAGGGGTGCCGACCATGGAATCATAGGACCCGGTGTAGGATGTCCCAGGCGCAGCGGCGGAGGTGATTCCCCCACTGCCTCCGAACATTCCGGCAAGCGAGGTGGCAGCCGTGCCCAGCAGCCCGCCGAGATCTCCGCCTTTGGCGAATTCACTGCCGAACAACCCCATCATCATTTGCGCGGAGGCCCACTGGTCCACCATTTGCAGGGTCATTTCCTCGAAGCTGTCCAGCCAGTCATCGCTATCCTTGCGCAGGGATCTAAACAGGGATGCCCCTTCGTCCTGAATATTGCGGAACGCCTGGATCTGGAACTGGGAAAGATCGTCGGTTTTATCCTTGATGGCGTCTATTGCCTCTATCTGTCGCTCAGAAAGCCTGTCCTGTATCTCAATGGCTTTTTCTGCGGAGATAATCCCTGAGTTGTGCGCGTCCAGAATGGCAATGTCCAGTTCCCGGTACTGCTGGGCCACCTTAGCCACGGCCTGTTCATACTCCGGCAGGGAGGCCGTCAGGGCATCGTGATAGGATTCGGTGGTTTTTTTGAGTTCGTCCTGGGCTTTTTTCTGTTGATCCAGATAGTCAGCCTGAATAGCCGCGTTTTCCGCAGCAGCCATCCAGGTGTCGATCAGTCCCTTGTCGCCGAATTTTTCCCGCAGTTCATCGGCTCGCTGGGTGATCTGCAGCAGCTCTTTGTCAAGTCCGTCCAGGCCGGAGAGGTTGATCTGTTGTTCCAGGTCGCGGCGGGTGTCCGCCCATTGTTCGGCGAGTTTTTTGGCCAGCTTGATGGCGTTTTCATCCGGAGATGGCGAATGAGAGCCTGTGCCGGTGCGACCGGCGAAGGAGGGAGCTGACGCGCCGACCCCGCTTTCCAATGCGTTGTAGCGCTCGGCGAGGGCCATCAACTGCCGATCGGTTTCCGCATACCTGTTCTCGTACATGATGTTGTAGTCAGCCATCCTCTGCATCCGTTCTTGCGAGCTTTTAACACCAAGCGCAGATGGGATAGCGGAAGGAAGCGAGGCCAGGAAGGTCATGGTGCCGCCAGCCTTGTCCAACAACATGGAAAGTCGCATGATTTCTGCCTGAGCAGACATAAGGCCGAGCTTGAAATCTTTCAGCCAAACGGTGGTGGCCTCCTTGTTGCGGTCACCCCAGTCATCCATTGCGTCTGCCACCGAGATAATATTCTCGGCCAGGATGCCGGTGAGACCTCCGGCCTGATCAGTATTGGAGATGAGTTTTCCCAGCGAATTATTCACAACGGACAGGGCCCGACCCACTGTTTTTGGCATCTCGGAAAACTCTCGATTGACGGCTTCGGACTGGCTTATCAAAGCTTTCACCACTTCCTCGGCGGTGAGTTTTCCTTCTTTCCCAAGAGCCCGGAGCTGACCAACACTGACCCCCATGCCATCTGCAATGGCCTCAGCGAGGCGTGGAGCCTGCTCCAGAACAGAGTTGAGTTCTTCGCCGCGCAACACTCCTGAGGCAAAGCCCTGGCCTAATTGGACAATGGCCGCTTGGGCTGAATTTGCGGAAGTGCCGGAGACTACCAAAGATTTATTGATCGCATCGGTAACCGTCAGCCGTTGTGAATCTGTGATATTCAAATCCTTGGTTGATCTGGCGATTCTGGTATAGAGATCGATGGTCTGAACGTAGCCTTGACGGGACTCTTGAGACAAGCTGTACAACTGCTTTTCGATAGTCGCCAATTCTTCCGCTGAACTGGTCACCAGCCGAAGACGGCCATGCAGGTTCTGATATTCGTCGGCTGTATTGATCAGTTCCCTGACCCCAAGCCCGGCGGTGATGGCGGCAAAAGTGGTTTTTAAAATATTCGCCGCTTTGTCCAGACTTCGCATCCGTTGTTCGGCGGCATGGGTGGAGCGTTCCACCATGACCATGGCCTGGTTCATCGGGGCGGTGGCCTGGTCTACCAGTCGGAGGGCTATGCTGATCGCGGCGTCTTGATTCATTCGTCGGCGTCCTCTACTCCGTCTGATTTTCGGTGGCTTTGGGCAATGGCCTCAATAGCCAGCACCTTGTCAAGATCCTCCTCACTGCCGTCCATGGCAGTGAGGATGGCGATGATGTTCACGGCCTGCATGGTTCCGGCTATGCCTTCGCGGCCTGCCTGATCGCAGATCCCCCAGGCTTTCCATGCCAGATGATTTCCGGTATAGAGATGATCCGGGCGGGGGCACTCCTCGCATGGAGGATCACCGTTCCAGGTCTCGGAGCAATCCTCGCAGCTTACTTGGCCTGGGTCGAGGTGCCACTCGGCCCAGGCTGTGAGTTTCCCTGTTCTTCACTCCTTTCTGCCGCCGCAGCAGCAGAAAGCTTGGCCATAACCTCGGCCACGAAGTCTGGATTGTTTTCGTAAACAATTCTTTTCTGGCCAGCGGTACAGGGAATATCTTCCCCCGTCTCCAGGCTTTTGGCATCCCAGTCAGTTACTTCGCGGTCGAACAGCTCAATGGTGAGCTCTGCCCCATCCACCACTTCAACGCCTTGTATAATTCTGGTATGTTTGCGCCGGAGCGCCGACAGTTCCGAAGCTTGAAGCGGCGCGCCGGTGACATTGATTCCACCGACAATAACGGTGATATTGTTTGCTTTGGTTGTTCTCAGCCTCATAAGACGGTCCTTTTCTTAAAGTTGATCATCAGGTTTTGCCGGCCGATCAGTTGAACAACATGGAGATTTCATCCTCGCCCGCGGTGCCCAGGGCGGTGATGTCCATGCGCAGCTCCACGGTCGGGGAAGAGGGGTTCATGGTCGGGGCCTTGATCCGACTGCGACCCATGGTGAGGGATACGCGCTTGCCAGCGGTATTTTCTCCGGCGGATATTTTGATGTTTTTCTCCACCCCCGCAGTGATCCCGTCGTAAAAATATTTGAGGTCGTCCCGCCGCAGAAGCAGGGTTACAGTTCCGACGACTGACCGCTGCCCCTCCACGTAGTCGGTGGGGTATTCAATGCCGGGCGCCTGGATCTCATCCTCCTGATACTGGATGCCGTTGCCGATTGTCAGGTCCATGCCCTTGATCTTGATGGCTGTCGAGCCGCCGTCGAAACTCACCGAGGCGGTGCGCGATTCGACAGGGGAGCCGACGATTGTTCCTGCCGGCAGGAACGGAGCGACCACGGTGTCCACGGCATGATCTGTTTGCACCCCTACGGCAATGGTGAGGGTGTTGGTGGTCACATTCACCGCGGTGATGGTGTATCCGGCACCGGCGTTGTCATCGGTGCCGACCTTGATTTTTCCGCCGACCGTATATTTTTTTGCATCCTTTACCGGGATGGCGGTTATCGGAGTGGCGATGTAGTCGATCAAGGCGGAAAGTTCGTCCGTGCCGCACCAGCCCATGGCCATGAATTTGCCGGAAAGATCGAGCTTGAGGGCTCCCTTTTTGGAGATCCCCATCTTGGCCTGATCAGCGGTGGCGCCGGTGGCGAAAAACACGGTGTCGCCGTACTTGGTCCAGAGAGAGAAGCTCGGCAGTTGCTTGGCCAGGGAATAGGTGACAGAGGTCGAACCGACCACCGTTTCCGAGCCGAACAACGCCTTGAACAAGGATCCGCCCTGGGGGGCAACGCCCGGAGATCCGGAGGGGCGGAGGTACATGGGCAGCGACCAGTCTCCGGAGGTCAGCGCATCGCGGAACTGTTCGATGAGAGAGCGGGAATCCACGATCTCCTCGCTGTCGGAATATGTCGGCACCTGGCCGATCTGTCCGTACCCGGCAGGGACAATCAGGTTGGTGGAGGCAGGGTAGGCCAGCTCTCCCCTGGCAGCTTCCGCCACCACGAAGATCTTGTGCTCGCGGGCAAGGATGAGTTTGTTGTCGAGGCTCATGGTCGCGTACTCCTTTTAATGTGATTCCAGCAGGGTGATTTTCCAGGTTTGAACGTAGAGGAAACGGCCCATGTGAACGTGGACCAGCTCCTCGCCGATTATTTCCGCTTGGCCGAGTCCGGCGATGATCTTGCCTGACACTTTGGTTTCCGAGGCTCCCATGATGTCCATGGCCTGGTTGTCACCGGCTTCGCCGTTATGCACATTGGCGGTGCAGACAAAGACCTGAAACACATGGTTTCTGGCATAGGTGGCCTGATCGCTGCCGATCTCCTGCTGCTCGCCGAATTCGGCGCCTGCATAGGCCACGGCCAGGCTGGGCCAGGCATGGGAATTGTTGAACACCGCCTCCTCGCCGTCCCAGGAGTCTACGGGGACAGTGGGATTGGCGGCGGAGATTTTGGCGACCAGGTCGATCTTGATGGCAGTGCGATCGTCGCTCATGTGTTCCCCCACTCCTTGGCCCAGTTTCTCGAATACCCGACCCCGTTGAACTTGGCGGCGTACAAGGCCTGTATGTTGCGAACGCTGCGGCTATGTTCCTGCTGCAGCACCGGCCCGGCAAATGGCCTGGCCGCAACGCGGCGAACCCCGATCCTGGGGATCATGGCCGTGGTTTTGATCAATTTGCTCTGCATTCCCCTAGCAGTCTTGACCCCGCGCAGGTTCCTGCCTGAGGCGCTGGTGAGTCTTTTGGCGATCTGCCTTTGCTGCTCCCTGCCGATTACCATGGTGAATCCGGCAGAAAGACGCCTGGCGGAAGAAGCAAATGATCGGCTGATCGGGGTGAACCGCATGGAGGTGTTGGTCTGCCCGGGCTGCTTGTCGATCATCCCGGCAAAGGCGGTGAGATTGGCCACATCCACAAAATAACGGCTGAACCTGGCCACCCATTTTCCGTAGCCCTGGCCTTTACGGAGAGGCTTGGTGATCGGGGCGTACTTGTTCCATGATCCTGCCCCTTCGCTTTTGGCAAATTTCTGGATCTGCTGGTTGAGCCGGTACGATTCGCTTTTGAGCGCAGCGCTCATGGCCGCTGCATGCCGCTTGGGAAAATCGGCGAGCATCCGGCGCATGCCTGATTTGTCGAACTGGACCTTAATCATGGCGTCACCCGGATGTTCTGCTGGCAGGTAAGGCGCCAGACTCCAGACTCATCCCGCACCGGCTGGGAGGCAACCTCCAGGGATTGAACCCGGGGAGAACCATCAGCTCCGGCAGGGAGCGTTCTGGCGATGACGTCTCCCCGCAGCGGCTGACGATTGAACGGCGCCGCGTGGATCTCCGCCTCCAGTATCTCGCAGACCACGGCATCGGCCATGACATGCTCGCTCACCAGATCGTCCACGGTGAGTCCGCGGAAGACCGCTGGAACGACCACGGAGTCAGCGCCGCGCGAATAGATGACAGGCTCTCCCTGTTCTCCGTGGATGGCGGCCAAGTCCTTGGCCATTTGATCCTGAAAGGCGGACATAAGTTACTCAGCCTGCTTATTGAGGATTTCAACGGCTTGGTCCCGTTCCTCGGCGCTGATATTAAATTTGGCGATGGCCTCGATGGCCTTTACCTGCGGTTTTTTGTCCGCGGTCCAGTTGGCCGGATTATCGGGGGAAAGTTTTTGGATGGCTTCAACAATGGCAGACAATCTGGCCGCGGATTGATCATCCGTCTTTTTGGAGGCCGCTTTGGCGGATGCCTCGATTTCCGCGGAAGAAGGTCCCTCTGCCGGCGCAAGCACCACCGCGCCAAGTTCCAGTAATTCCCCGACCAGATGGGCAGGGCAGTCAAAGGTGGAGCCGGGGGCTCTGTATTTGCCGCTCACCTTTGGGTGGGTGACAGCCGTGCAGCGCACGGTATTTTCAGTTACGGACATGGTCGACTCCTCTTGGTTACGGGCGCCCCGGAAAGGGGCGCCCGGTTATGGTCCAGACCTCTACACCGCCTTGGCGGAAAGGAAGGCGTCCGGCTGCAGCATGGCGACCAGGGGCGCGGACTGGAGCATGACCCAGCGCACCGAAGGATCTTCCTGATCCCATGATTTCGGGAACCGGGCCACGGCAGCCAGGCCTCCGGCCTTGAGGTCCTGGATGGCTCCGTACAGGATCTTGTTGGCGGTGTTGGAGGAGCCGAGCCAGATTTTGTCCGCCGGAACCATGGGCTGCTCGACCTCGTTGGCGTCGAGATACCACTCCTGGTAGGTAAAGAGATCCAGAGCCACTCCGGCATGGGAGACATTGCCCAGATAGGTGACGCCCTCGGGAAGCTGCTGCGGATCGATCTGACCCATGGTGATGCGCCGGTTGTTCAGCACATCCTTGACCTTGGGATGATTAACAAACGCCTTGGCAACATCCAGGCCAAGCACTGCTTTGCGCGGCACGATTCCGCTGTCCTTGATGACCAGATTGCACCAGTCCACCAGGTCGGTCAGGGGATCTGAGTTGGTGGTGTCGGTCCAGAGGTCGGTGCCGGTGAGGGTGATCTTATGGGTGGCGGGCATGCCGAAATCAACCTGCACGTTGATGCCGTCGCCGGTACAGACCACGGTGCCGCCGTCAAGGATGGAAGCGGCCTGCACTTCCTCGGCCCGGGTGTAACTGGTGTCCAGCTCGCCGAGGATCCGGCCGAGTTCGCGCTGGGCGCGCTCATTGGGGCCGTCGCCGGGGGCGTAGATTACGTTTCCGGCCTCGCGGGTGAAAAACTCCTGCGGGGTGATCGGCTCTTTTTCCTTGAGGTATGGGGGCTCGAAGCTCTTGGTGGTCATGCCCTCCTTGGTCCGCACCTTGCCTTCCTTGATGGGCGAGACATACGCGCCGACCTTGCGCTTTCCTTTAATGATGTCTACATCGACATGCTTGGTGGTGAATTCCTTTTTGCCGGGGAAAAAAGTCCGCAACAGCCAGGCGTTGGCAGGCGGGAGCTGCCTGACCGCTGTCATCATGGTTCTGGTATCGTAGATGTTCATGCTGTCGACTCCTTGTTAAAAATGGTTGGATTGACTTTTAGTTCAATATCCGCAGTGTTTAGCTCAAGGTCCGCAGGTAGATGTTGCGGGCGGCCAGGGCATCGATGACATCGGCGGCAACGGTGCCGGCGGCAAGCGAAATGGCGGCGATGTTGAACTCGCCGGTTTCCGCGCCGATGCCGGAGGCATCTGCAGCAGTGGCGTCAACCGCTTCCTTGAGGATGGCCACCGGGTTCTGGGAGCCGTCAACGGCGGTTTTGTCCACCAGCTTGCATTTCTTGCTGCCTGCAGCCACCGGAATGGTGAAGCTGTCGCCCACGATGAAATCGGTGGCGCCGTCGTTGATGGTGAAGCCGATGGAGTCGTTGGCATAGGCAACTGCGACCGTGGCGTCGTTCAGGCGGAAGCCGTCCGGATCCACGACCTTGAAGGTGCCGCCGTTGGCTGCAGCGGTAATGCAGGTGAGCACATAGTTGCCGAGCTTGGTGTTTTTCTTGAGGGCCGTACCGGTGCAGGTGCCGTTGCCGGTGTTGGCCCCTGGGGCTACCGCTCCCAAAGCTTTGGTGATCTCTCCAAGCACAGCACCCTCGGCCAGAGACTGGCCGGACAGAACGGTTACCGACTTGCAAGCCTGCGGGAAAGCCCCGCCCAACAGGTTTTTCGGGGTATAAGTTTCTTCTGCCATGGTGTTCCTCCTTGTTTATCCTCCAGCGGGAGGAATGCTTTTAACGGCCTGCTCCGGCCACGATATTATCGACCACGGCCTTGGCTTCCGCTGCCGATCCTTCGGTGTCGGCAGCTCCGGACCCGGAATCTATCACCGGGATCTGGGCGGCATCGGCGGCGAGATCCTGGGCTGCCTTGGTTGCAACCTCCCCCTGCTCGGTCATCAGCTTGTACGCCGCGGCCTCCGGGGTGGTGGCGCCATCCAGGGCAAGCTTGACGATGGTGTCGGACAATTCCGTTTTCTTGGATTTGTCCAGGGCTAAAACGCCCTTGATCCTGGCAAGCTCGGTTGCGGATGCATCCGCTTTTGCTTGATCGATTGCGGCGGTTGTTTCATTGTTGACTGCCGCTTTGCCTGCCTCCATGCCAAGGGCGTGGATGGTGGCGTAAGTTTCGGGGTGTTTCTGTTTCAGGTCGTCCGGGTTCATAAAGAGTACCTCCTGTGTTGAGTGTTTCCCGGATTGAGCCGTCCAGGAACCGGACGACGGTGGTTGTGCATTCAATTCGGCTATAAGCCCTTCCAGGCTGCCGATGCGGTCGGCAAGACCGGCCGATACGGCTTTTTCTCCGATGAGGATGTCTCCTCCGCCGAAGTCGGCTTCCACTGTTTCCTCGGAAACCCCGCGAAACCTGGCCACCGAGGCGATGAACACGTCGCAGAGATCGTTGGCCCAGGATCGGATCTGCGCCTGGCCATCCTCGCTGTTCAAGTCCGGCCTTTTTTTCGGGCTCCGCTCGCTGACGATTTCGATCACATTTTGATCCGCTGATGGCTTTTGCAAGCGGAATACAACCCCGATGCAGCCGACCATGGCGGTGGCATCGATCACAACTTCCGCACAGGCGGAGGCAGGCCAGTAACCGGCTGATGCGCATTGGCCACCGACATAGGCGATGATCGGCTTGCCAGCGGCGCGGGCGGCAAAGATCCGGTTGGCATGCTCATTGATGCCGGTGGCCTGGCCGCCCGGGGTGTCATAATGCATGATGATGGACCGGACGGAGGGATTCTCCTCGGCCAGGGTGAGGTCGGATGATATGCCGTCCACCGAACAGACGCCGGAAATGCGCGAGAACATGGAGGCGTAGCGAATAATGGGGCCGGTGACATGGATAATGGCCACACTGCCGCGGATCTCCATATTCTGGGATTCATCCGGGCTTTCTCCGCGCTTGGCAAGCACTGCTTCCGGATCTCCGAGACGGGCGGCCACATCGCAAACCTGTTGATAGGCGGCAGGGGTGATCAGCCAGGGCTTGCCGTATACTTCGGTGGCCAGGATTGAATATTTTTTATTCATTCTTCATCGGTCTCCTCTTTGTCTGGCGGAGAAACGGCAGCCGGTGAATTGCCCCCCTCAATCAAGCGAAGTCCACCATCACTGCGCTGCTTTTCTTCCCGAATCCGCTGGGGCAGATTGACGGAAAAATCTCCGCCGGTGAGCCTGCGAGTCTCGGTGGTTCGGGTGGAGAAATCTTCATCGCACATCATCTTGGAGGCGGTGACCTCTTTGAGCGGATCGAGCTGGCCCATGATCGGGCCGTTCCATTCGGCCTGGCAATAGGCTGCGCGGATGGCCGAATCCTGCAGGAATCCGGGGGCCTTGATCCTGCCGGTGATTACCGCTTCGCGCAGGAACTCGATGAATATGGGCTGACAAAAATTGTTGACCAGCCAGGAGCGGCGGCGGCTGTAAAATTTCCAGGCCATCAGGAAGGCGGCGCGGGAAGCGGAATACGATTTGTTGAAACTCTTGAGGATCACGTCCGCCGGCTGCTCAATGGCCCCGCCGATCTCCTGGACAATGGCACGGAAGAACGGCTCGAACAGGGCATTGGGACGTTTCGGATCTGCAAGCTCTATTTCCTCGCCCGCAGCAAGGTCAACGATGTTGCCATGGCCCATGGCCTGCTCTCCGGATCCGAGCTGCACCTTGTTGGCCAGGGGCTTGCCATCCGGGCCGACTCCGCCGCCGAAGGCGACACCCTGGGCAGCCGGAGACTTGACAAAAACCGTCAGAAACGAGGTGACCACCGAGGCCATCAGCTCCGCATCGGAAAGGCGGGAGAGTTGTTTGAGCTTGGGCAGCACCGAGGAGAGATAAGGGAAACCGCGCGACTGACCAACCCGTTCCCGCTCGAACAGATGGATGATGTTCGGCCGGCCGGACTTGTCGCCGAAAAATTGCACTTCCCGCCACTGTCTGTTGTTGAACAGCGAGCCTGGATGCGTGGTCTGCACAAAACAGGAAACGGGCTCTCCGCGCTTGTTGCGGCGAATGCCGCCTGAGATTGCTGGATCGTTGAGCATTCCGTCCGGGGTGGATACCTGATGTCCCTCAATGAGCTGTACGGCGAGCATATAGTGGGAGGTGGAGCGTTTGATCAGCGGCAAGGCGGCAAAGACATCACCATTCATCAGCGCTGAAAGCAGAGCCAGCCCTTGGATTTCCTCGAATACCTGAGCTTTGGTGGCATCGCAATCCTTGGATCCAGCCCAAAGACGATATTCGCGCTCGGCGGTGTCCTGCCAGGCGTCGGCTTCGTCGTGCGAAAGGCCGAGAAATTCGCGGTCAATGCGTGATTGCGGAGTGAGGCCCGGCCCGACGATGGAGGTTACCGCGCCCTTGATGGCGCTGGCTGCCACCGGAATATTGCGATAAGCGTCTCCGGAGAACTTCCGCAGGGTATCAAGGTCGTTGTCAACATGGACATCGGAGGAGCCGTCGGACGCTGCCCAGCCACGGGTAACGCGACTGAACTGGTCGGCGGCGGCATACCCGGCGGACGAACCGATCCCGGCCGCTGTCGGGTATGGGATGCCGCGCTGATCGAGAATGAGAGATTGATTAATCATCGACCGGCACCGCGCGGCGACAGCGGGTGGACCCGTCGCCTCCGTTTTCAAGGCGGGAAACCTGGACCCGCCAGTAATCGATTCGCTGGCCGATTACATCAAGATCGGCGCGAGTGACCTTGGTTCCGGCGACCTCGTAAGCCTGGTTAACGGCAACGGCGGCCTCGGCTTCGAGCCATTTTTCGAGCATTGCTTGTGCTGTGCTGAGATCAACCGGCATGTGAGCCTCGCTGTGTGGGTTGCACTCAAGATGCAGCAGCGAGGAAAAAATAAAAAGGGGGTCGTATCTTGTAGAAGATATTTGCTTCCACACGAAAATTCCTGTGGAAGAATTTTCGTGTACAGGAATTTTCTTGTGGGGGGAATGGGGGTGGTGATAGAGTGGTTAGGATGCTTTTACATTGATCTATTCCAGTGGAAAAGAAAAACAATCACAGGGAGGAGAATGATGCAGGACAAATGGGAATTCTACAAAGACGGGGAGAAAAAATGGCGCTGGAGACGCACCGCATCGAACGGGAGAATTGTGGGAGCCTCTACGCAAGGGTATGTAAACAAAGCAGACTGCGAAGCTAATGCCAGGATAAATGGCTGGAAGGGTTGAAACCAGACATAAACCAAAATATCGGCCTGGTGCTACGCTAAAATTCTATCTCGGCCAACAAGAGGGTGGTGATCTTGAAGCCGCCGCGCTCCACGGTATTCAATATGACAACAGAAACAATGAATCTTATTGCTGTAATTGTCGGTCCAATTATTGCTGTTATAATTACTTTGCTGTATCAAAAGCATAAAGAGAAGCAAGATACTAAACATAGGGCGTTCCTACTCTTGATGGCCCATCGAAAGTCGATTCCCCCGAATTTCGCAATGGTTGAGGTTCTTAATACCCTTGATGTTGTTTTTTCAAAAAATCAAAAAGTTGTGGATCTTTGGCACAAATATTATACGCTTCTTGCTCAACCACCATCTCAGGAGAGAGAGCATACCTGGCTGGAGCTTCTATCTGAAATAGCCAATGATCTGGACTATCCAACAGTGAAACAAACTGATCTTGATAAGTTTTACATACCACAAGGCCATATTGATCAATTTGAACTTCAGGGGAAAATACAAAAGGAGCTTTTAAGGGTTTTAGAAAACACTTCAAAGTTCGTTGTTGCTCAGAAAAAAACACCTTAGGTTATCTCACCCACCCATTGCTCGCTGCCGAACCGGATCAACCTGCACGGACTTGATGGTTATATCCATTCTGTGAAGCGGGCAATCCTGGTTGCTACACTTGTGGTAGCGCGTTTTGAATCCATCCTCCCAGGGCAGGGAACCGGTAATCCTGGCGCGAGGAGTGGCGCAGTGTGGACAGGTGGCGCCATCCTGGGCGGAGTAATCAACCCCACTCTTGGCTTCGTTGGTTGCGGAGAGCAGTTTTTCTTCATAAGCATCTGTTGTCATATCGTTGTTTCCTCTTGGTTAAGCTTCCACGCCTTTACTGCGCACCCTTCGTCCTGAACTGTCTTCCTGCACTTCCTCCGGCCTGGGCCAGAACTTCACCTCCACCAGATCCGCCAGGGCCAGGTTGTAGACCTCGACATCAAAAGCGTGGTTTGCTTTCCCCTCCGGACACTCCCACAACCCCTTTCCGTTGACGAACTCGACGCACATCTGCTGGGCCCACTCCGAGTTGTAGTCTTTGTGCAGATGCCATGCTCCCGGATCTGCCGGGAAGATTTCCAGCTTGGTGGCAAGGTTGTCTTTGAAATAATTGGTGTTGATCCGGAGGAGCTGCACGCCGCCCGGGATCGCCTTTTTCGTGCCGGGGTAGGTGGTGATCGTTGTCCAGGAAAACGGGGTGGCCATGCGCTCCTCGCCTTTGAGCGGCACGATCTTTCCCTTTCTGGCCCGGCACCAGTCGTAGACCTCCTTGGTGCGGTGGCCCATTGCGTCGATGGCGCAGAAGTGCAGAACATATTTCCGGCCGGAGGCGTCCAGGTATTCATCCTGCCAGAAGACCTTTTCCAGGGCCTCGAAGGTATCGACAAACCCCTCGCGGATCAGCCAGCTTTCCTGCTCAAGGCCATAGCCCCAGGCCCTGATCTTGTAATAAAACCCGTTGTCCTGGGTGTCGGCGGTGCCGAGCAGGCAGGCCACTTGATTGCCTGCCGGCACCAGGCCGCGGGGGCGGTCGTCGCAGAGGGCGAGGATTTTATCTTCTTCCCGTTCCTGGTGATGCTCCAGCCACGGCTCCGCCTTGTAGCGGTTGCAAAAATCCTTGTGGGCGTTGAGGTCGATTACCTTGGTGCCGGGCTTGCGGCACTTGAGCCAGGCGGCGGCGATCTCGGCCAGCGGAACGAAGGGAGACAGCCAGGAGGGGAGGTGGAAGCCTATCTTGCGGGGGCGGACAGCCTCCAGATAGGCGAAGAGTTCCCGGCCATCCGGCTTGTCCGGATCGCTGCTCTTTGCCACCCAGCCGCCGAGGCGCACTGCCTGGTCGCGGTGGTGGTCGTCCCAGTGCGCTCCGCAATGTTCGCATTCGTACCAGGCGAGCCCCTGGGCCTCAATGATGTTCGGATCGCGCTCATCCTCCGGCCAGTGGATCCGCTCGAAGGACATAACCTGCCGACCGCTGCAGGATGGACAGCACACCTGATATTCGAAAATCACCTGCGCATTCTGCAGAGACTGCCAGATATATCCTGATTCCACCGAGGGGGTGGAGATCTTCCATATCTTGTAGTTCCAGCGGTAGGTGGTTTTTCTGGCTTCTCCCAATCGGATGGGATCGGTTTCCCGGTTGTTTGACTCGGGGTATTTGTCGGTTTCATCGAAAACGATGTAGCGGATCGGCTTGTTGCTCAGGCGGGAAACCGACCTGGCCCAGGCCATATAAATTGGCATGTGCTTGAGATTGATCCGCATGGATGATGCGTCATCCATGCGGCCGGTCATGGTTTCGCGCAGCCGCCGCGACGATGTGAACATGGGCTGGATGCGGTCGTTGCAGTTCTCTTTGGAGACCTCCTGGTCCGGGAAAACATACATCACCGGGCCCGGGTCACGGTCAGCCGCATAGCCGATGCAGTTGTTTACGCCCTCGGAGCCGCCTGTCTGCGGAGACTTGCACATGGCAATCTCGCGGACCGAGACAAAAAACGAGGCATCCATGATCCCGGCCAAGTACGGGGTGATGTCGTTCCGCCACGGCCCGGCCAGTGAGCTCATGGTCAAGACGCGATGCTTCTCACACCATTCCGACACCTTGATCTTGCGCCGCTTGCGAAAGACGCGCCGCTCCGCCGCCGAAAACCGGAAGGAGATGCGCACCGGTGCCGGCCGCTGGTGCAGCGACAGCGGCAGCCATGGGCGGGATCCGGTAAGGGTGATTGGTTGGGGGATGGTCATTTATTTATTTTCCGCAATACGAGCAAGAAGGAATAGCCGAGAAATGCTTTGTTTCGGTTGGAGAATTTAGAACCTCACTCATGATGATCAAGCTCCTTTGTGCCTCAATTTTTCGCTTTTTTGAGCGACAAATTAATTACGCTCTCAACTCCAGCACCGGACCGAGGCTGATCAGAAAATACTTGTCAGCCGTTATCTCTTCACCGTGCATGGGCGCGATGAAGTCATTGCGATAAACGGTTAAGCTGTGGAGCTTTACCCGAATGAACGGCGCATTCCGAGAGTGTCCGTTTCGGAAGTGAACCTCTGTGAAGTCCTGCCGAATAGCACCGTTGGCCATCAGCCGTGACACCCAATATGGCTTGAATTCCCGGTACTCTACTGTCTTTTGTCCGGAGGCTATCAGGTCAAACCACTTCTTCTTGAGAGTCAAATTTAGAATGGCCATATTCTCTCCTTACAGTCTCGCCGGAACACGGACCAGAGACACCTCGCCAGGAATGACGCGCTCCAGATCCCCGTCTTCCGTCCGCAAAATCTTTGGCGTCCCGAAGGTCTTCTTGATGGAAACCTTGCAGGCCGGGCACTGAAAAACATCTTTCGGCATGATCATTCCGGAGATGGTCTCAAGCCACATCTCGAAGAGGTTTTCCGCTCCGCATTCTCCGCAGGTTATTGTGCACATTCGCTTTCTCCTGGGAATTCCATGTGCTCCTTTCCGTCCAACAGACGACCGGCTGCTTTCTTTCCGACGCGGTATGATCTGGTCCCATCTCCCCAGACGTGATACATGGCGTTTCTGCTGGACAGTGCTGTAAAGGGGCTGGATGTAAAATCTGCTTGCGATTGGTGGCTCCATTCCCCCCATTGCTTGAAGAAAAAAGGTATTTTTGCGTCGGTGCATTGGTAACGCAGAAAGTTTACCCACTCAGGAGACAGCGCCCTGGCTTCATGCCCTGATTCACCACCGCAGATGACCAGGTCAACACAAGGAACAGGTCTAAACCGAGAGTGTGCCGCCGCTTCCCGGTTGCAGTGGCGCAGGATGTTTACCGGTCCAAGCATCGGCTCTATGGAAATAAACTTGTGAGCAACCTGCAGGCCGCACAGGATAGGAATGCTCCTGTCTGCGCTGGCCTGATCCCAAACCGTTACCCCGAACCAGAAGCAATCTTGAAGCGTCTCAACGGAGTAGGTGGACTCGCTGTTCATCCATTGAAAAAACTCCGCCATCCGCTCTGGCCGCTTGGTAAGGATCATGTAGCGGTGATGTGGAGCCATTGCCGCATAGGTGAGAACGGCCTGGATGTACCCAAACGGAACCAAAGGGTGGAACAGGTCGCTGCGTTCGGTCACGAACCAGACGGTTGGCTTTTTGATTGTACTCGGCAGCTTGAGCTGATCTCTGCATATCATCACCATGCCATTCCATTTTCCTTCCTGGTTGGTCAGTCCGCGAAGGGAAGGGAGCGAATCTTTAAACCTGTGAGCATATTTGGCGGCAAAGCAGTTATCGCAGGCAGGCGAGCAGGGCGTGCAACCTTCCAGCACAGGCCAGTTGCGATCCCACCACAACCCTTTTGCAATGCGTTTTTCAGATGGCTTCATGGTGACAAGCTCCTTTTGTTTTCCTCTTGCGTCCTCTACCCGGGTGTGTCCTGATCCCGGCTTTTGCTTCAAGTTTTGCCAGGGCCAGCACCGAAGGTTTCAATTCTGCCGGTGTGGCTTGATAGTTGAGCAGGTTCAGGCACAACAGCTCCTTGCGGTTGAGCAGCATCAGATTTTCAGGATTGCAATTGAGCTTGTCGCCATCGATAAAGGACACCACATGCCCCTTGGGCACCGGGCCGTTATTTTTCTCCCAGACATGGACGTGCTTGTGTTTGTACCGGGTCGGGAACCCGGTATATGGGTTGGTCTCGGCGATCTTTATAAGCACAAACCCGTCTTTCGAGCAGATTCTTTCGGTGCCGAGCGGCTTCCGGTTTTTCGGCACACTGCCTTTTTTGAAGCTGGTCCGGTTGGGCCCCATGTAGCCTTTAACTCCCTTGTTCCATGATTTTTGCCCCTTCACGAACCTTCCGGTATTGCCGGAGGTAATTCCCCGGTTATGGACAAAGGTTTTGATCTGGCGTTCCGTCATGTCTGCGCCGAACCATTTATTGAACACGCCGGTCAACTCGGCCACGCTTCGGCCCATATAGTTGTACCGTAGAAAAAATACCTGCTCCGCGGTGTACAAATGCGCGGAGTAGATCCGCTCGCCGTATTTTCGGCCGCAAGTGATGCGGTGATTATTCAATGCCGCCTTGATCTGGGTCTCCGTCTTTTCCAAGTCAAATTTCGCATTGAACGCAGGAGTGAGCTGCCGGATAGACATTGTGGCGTATCCGGTCCGCAGGAAAGCCAGCTGCTCTACCGTGTACCTATTCCGCCGCTTCATTGACTGCACCGATCATCATGAGTGGAGCACGGCGGATCAAGCCGTCGTTAAGCGCTTTCTGTGCGTTCAACACCAAAGTTGCATTGCCGATGATGTGACTCGCTACCTGTGATACTGCCCTGGCGCGTTCGATCTCTTCTTTTAATGCTTCCCCTTTTATTTCTTCGTCGGACAGTCGCTCTAACTGGCAAAACAAGTGGTCATTGAGATCAGTCAGTTTATTCTTCATGATGTTTCTCCTTTTTTTGTCGTCATCTTGGTTCATCGCACCCCAAACAGGGCCAGAAGATACCCCCGGTTCTGGTTCTGGTCGCTGTTGGCCCGGTACACCGTGAGCCTGTCCCACAGCCACAACGCCTTGCTGATCGAGAGCTTCATAACCTTGTGGCTCAGGAGCGACATGGCCTGGTGGTTGTCCTTGCTGGTATGCTCGGCAAGCGCGGCGGCAATGCGCGGGGCGATTCCGGCAATGCTTCCCGGATCAACTTTCATGCCGGTGGTGGCGGCGATCAGCAGCAGGATCTCCGCCTCGCTGAAACTGCCATCGATCATCGCTTCCATGCCGAGCAGATCCAGCAGGGCATGGTAAAAGCGCAGGTCGCTGCTCACCTGTCCTGAAAGAGCGTTTTTCTTTCCACCGTGGCGCCGCGCCAGCTCATCAACAGTCGACTGCGGGATTGTTATGCTGTTTTTGACTGTTTTTTTCATTTTTCGTTTCTTTGAGTTTTCAGGATAACTCTCTGTTTTTTCGATAATAACAGGCAAAAAATACCTTGTTTTATGGTGGGATGATTCATTCATCCGGTGGCATGTTCTCGGCAAGCTCAACCTCGATATCCATTGCCGAGGCATACTGATTGAACCAGTCATCCCTTGCTGTCAACAGCAGCTCGATCAGCATGCTCGCCTTGGCCGGATCGCCGCCGACCACGGAAATAAATTCCTGCACCCGGCTGTAAACCATGTGGTTGTAACCGGCATCCAGGGCAACGGCGCGGCCGGCCAGCTCCTGCTCGACTTCCGCCCGGAGCAGGTACTTGCCGCGCTCGACATCGAACTTGAAGTTTTCCCGCTTCTGCTGGACCCTGATCCGCTCGATCTCTTCTTCGAGCTTGATCCGCTGCAGGTCGTCCTGGTCTTCCCTGTCCTTCTTGCCGGTTTCCGCACGAGGTACCCAATCCTTGGCATACTTGAGCACGGCGCGCCGGGTATAAAGCCCCTGGGCATTTCTGACCAGCTTTCCCTGCTTGACGTGCTGATAAAACTGAGTCTTCTCCAGATTCCAGCCGTTGTCCTGCAGGTAACGCAGAACAGCGGCACCGTTCTTGGTGTCCTGGAACTGCGCTTCCGGTTCCTGATCGGCCGCTTTTTCCTTGGCCAGGTGTTTCTCGATCATGTTGGTTGCCCGTTCCATGGCCACCAAATTGGTCGCGGAGGGATCCTGCAAGGCCCGTTGCTTGGCCTCCTCCTTGGCGGATATCAGGACCGACAAATCCGTTTTTCCGGACTCCGAAAGGATGCTATCCAGTTCGTTGCGATCCATTACCTGCCAAGCTCCCACTCCGGCAATTCGATGCCTAGAACCTCTCTCACGTGCGCCGCCAGCTCCCCGCGATGGCATTCATCTCGGTTTTTTTCGTAGCAGCAAAATATGGGGTTCGGAACCTTCCCCTCGATATAGGCAAGCACTTCCGCCAGCCTGTCCGGAGTCGGGAAGCGGTCCCGCAAATCCCGCCTGTATTGCTCCCGCCAGTCTTCCGCCCAGGGATTAGACGGGGCAAGCTCTACAACCCACAGCCCTCCCTTGCTGAAAAACCGCGGACGCTTGAGAGATATGCACACCTTTCGTTCCGCCGGCGCCTTGCTTGCAAAATAGGATGTCTGGATCATTGCTTTTTCCTCTGCTCTTTTCTATAGTCCACATCGTGCAATATCCCTCCCTTTTAGGGGTATTGTGCAGGCCCTGCCCCGTTGGCGCGGGGCGGGGCCACTTTCCGGCTCTATAAGCCGGGGCCTCAACTCGGAAGCCAGGACTCTCGGAAACTCCTTGAGTCCTGGCTTTTTCTTCTTTATAGTGTCCGCAGAACCTTCCCCTTTAAGGGGGAGCGGTTCTTCTCTTCGGCCCCTCCTGTTGCAGCGGGAGGGGTTTTTCTTCGCCTTCCGGTCATGCTCCTAGAATCTCCGAGGGCACCCGGCCAACCAGATTGACGCCGGACTCCAGGAAGACCCTTTTCAGCTCTCCTTTCTTACATTTTCCGTAGGCTCCTTCCGGCTTGCCGATTGTTTCAGTGAGGAATTTCACCGCCTGTTCCTCTGCGAAGATCCCCAGGGACTCGCCCATGGCCATCATTTCAGCTACGGTTTTCTTGTCGAGATACTCTTCGGTGATCGCCCACTCCTGGGCCATGTCGATGCCAAGATGCTCCGCCGCCCGCCAACGTCCGGCACAGGTCACCTTGTCTTTTTGCAGAAAGGTTTCCAGGGCGGCGGCCACCAGCTCTTCCTCAAGCTCCTGGCCGCTCATGGTGGCCAGCTTGACCATGATCTCTTCGTCCGAAAGCCTGGTCCAGGTATCAATCTCCTTTTCCCCTGCCATTTTGTGGCGTTGAACAAACCACGGCTGCAGATCCCGGTTGGAAACGAGCTGGGCAAAGAGGATCAGCCGCCGACGGCTCGCTGAATCGACCCCACCGGCCTGTATTTTGGCGGGCAAGGCCTCCCGGAAGAAAAGATCGCGGAAGTGCTCTCCGTGCCATGCCACCCTGGGGCCAGCCGCCTTGGCCGCTGCAGTCTTTTCCACGCTCTTGCCTTCACTCCAGGCTTCGGTGGTGGTTTTCTTGAAACAGGCCTTGTCGCCCATGCAGACCTTGGGCCGGTCCACCTTGCCGGTGAGCGACACCAGGGAAAAGAAGGACTCGCAGGATTTGCATGGTTTCGGCGTCTTCTGCCAGCTGCCGATCTCCTCGTAATCATTCCACTGAAAATCCGATGAAAAACGGAAGCCGTTGGTGGGCAGTTTGTGCTTTGCCCGGAAATCATTCCAGTTGTCCTTGAGCCAGTTGTTCTGTTTCTGCTTGAAGCATTTCGGATTGTTGCACTGAATGGCATCAGAGGCGGAGCCGAACAGGCTCTTCTGGACATCCGAGTTCTGGAAGCAGGTGGCGCACCCGGCTTTGTCGACATCGAAAAAAGCCGACTTCAACTCCGGAGATTCACTGTCGATCTTGCGGGCCAGATCCCGCACCGCCACATGCCGGAACCTGGATTGTTCTTCCATCCATTCAAACAGTATTTTTACCTGCTTTTTGTCACCAACCCGGGTGAGTTGTTCCAGGTGGCCATATTTCAGGCTGCCCTGTGCCCAGGCCTCAAGAACCTCTTTCGGAAGCTCCAGTATCTTGACGCGGCGGCGGATATAGGCAGGGTTGATACCGATCCTCTCGGCCAGAATCGGGACCGCTTCGTCGCCCATCCGGTCGATATATAATTTGAAGCTGTTTGCCTCCTCCAGCTCTGTGATGTCGTTGCGCTGGAGGTTCTCGATGGTCATAATCTCAAAGGCTTCGTTGTCGTCCAGATCGCGCACCATGGCCGGGATGGCATGCTTGGACAGACCCCCGTTTTCCTTGGCAAGGTCGCAACTGACACGCCAACGGCGCTCTCCGAAGACTATCTCGTACTTCTTGTCCGGGAGCTGTCGGACCATAATGGGCTGGAGCACTCCTTTTTCACGGACCGAGGCAAGCAGGTCCTCATAAGCCTTTCCGGTAAAGTTCTTTCTTGGGTTCAGTGGGTTGGCAATGATCTTGTTCAGCTTGATCTGTTCGATTGTCTGTTGTTGCGCGGTGTTGGTGGTCATGGTGGTTCTCCTCTTCGTTTTCTGTCGTTTTTATTGGACGCTTGTTGCAGCAAGCTGGTTCAGATCGAGGCCGCAAGTTGCCGCCTCGATCATGGCTCTCATTTCGTTTGATTTGTAGCTGGCCAGGGCAGACGCTTTATCGTCGAAGATGCGGCCAGCTCCTCTCCAGACTCTGTGTGAGGCGTTTTTGCAGCACACCTGTATGGTTCCGTCTCGGTGGACCGAGACAAAGGCCTCCTTGTTTCCGGCTTTCAGGGTGAAATATTTCACGTTGTTGCCTTCGCTCTGTTCCAAGATCATGATATCCATGGCGAGCCCCTCAAATTCCCTGCTGATAACGGATATTCTCCATCCACATGCCGGTAAATGCCGCAATATCCCGCTGCTGCCGAGGGTTGAAACGGACAGCCTTGCCCTCATCATCGCAGGTGACCGCTTTACGACAGACCCCGATGTAATCCTGGATAATGCTCTCCGGGTAATAGTTGCCTTGCTCGTCGCGGATAAAGACAATTTCCGGATCCCGCATCAGGTCGCCGTTCTGCTCTCCGTAATGTGCGACGCTGATCAGCTCGCAACTCTGCTTTCCGACGACGATGGACCCGACCCTTTCGACAACAACCGGCATAAACGTGTCGTTGTTGCTTAGTTTGAGGTAGTTTTCCGTCATCATGGACCGCATTTTGTCGAGTACCTTTGTTGCTTTTTTGTTCACTTTTTTCATTTCCGTGTCCTCCGTTTTGGTAAAAAGTAATGTTATTCCATATACTTATGATACCAAACGGGCCACGGAAGTACACTTTTATTTGCTTATTTCCTCGTTTTTTTTGTCCATATTTCAAGCACTTGCGCGATATTGTGCGCCCCGGCCTCTGCACAGTAGTTGAGCAGGAAACCGCCCTCCGCCTCTTTGCGTTTATGGAGCGTAAAGATGCCGCGATACTTCATGCTCACCGGGTGCTTGGCAAAGGCGCTGGTGGTGATCCAGCCAAAGTCCTCTATGTAACGCAGGTCAAGGATCTCCTTGATCTCTTTGGAGAGCAGACAGAGCAACACCAGTTTTGCCAGCCGCTTTTCAACGCTGGGCACTGCCAGGTCGGACATCAGGTAGATCATGGGCCTGTCATCCGGCAGCTTCCACTGGTGCGAGGACGGGCAGAAATCCGCCTTGCCGATTACGTGGCCGTCGAGCAGGAAGGCCAGGGAGACGCCGACGCCGCCGGTGAAATAGTCGATCCGCGAAGAGAGGAACAACTCATTCATTCGGATAGATTGACCAAAGGTGATTTTTGCAAAGGAGAGCTGTTCTTTTCCGGTCACTTCCCGGTCGGCAGGCCAGATAGGGCCGATGGCTTCACTTTTGACTACTTTGCGACCCACGATCCGGCGGCGATCGCTTTTAGCGATGATGTGGGAAAAACTGTTCCGGCCGCGCGGCAGAATGGCGGACGGCTGGCCAAGGATTGCATGCACATCCGGGAGGTCTTTTTCCAGGACCACAAAATATGAGGTAAAGCGGGAAATTTCCTCGTACAGTTCCATGCTTTTGTCGGTCATTTCCTTGTAGGCAGGTTGTTCCCAGGCGATTGAGGCGCGCAACAGCTTTTCCAGGCGCTCATAGCCTGCCCGGTAAGTCGGGGGGAAAGCGAACACCGTATGCTCCGAGGATTTCTCGGCCAGAAGCTCAAAGCCGTCTTTGGCCTGGTAGTCGATGGGGCCTATATGCTTCTTGTATATCTGTAGCTTCTCTCTGGTGGTGGCGAGCAGGGTTTCCCATTCCAGCCGATACTGGCGCATGACCTTTTCTTGATATGGGTTCTTTATCTGCCACACTTCCCGCAGATCGTAGAGCAGGGCGATGGAGGCCACGACATCCACGGGCGAGTCGAGACGGAGCATCCCTTGCAACTGTTCCGGGCACTCCGGGTTTTCGCTGACATCAAAAGGGCTGTCCGCCAGAAATGCGCCAAGAGCCGAGGTGTAAAGGGAAACATCACAAGCCGTTATGGGCCCGGTATATCCTCCGGAACGCAGGGCCGAAGCAACGGTGAAGTTTCCGGCGCCGATCAGCAGCACCGGGTGCTCAATTTCTTTTGCGTATTGCGCCAGGGTCTGCCGGACAGAGGCGGCGACTGCTCCGATAAATGACATCTCAGACCACCTCTTCCAGCTTTTCCAGCAGGCGCAGCATGGCCAGACTGCCGTTCTTGATATTGTCCTTCTTCTTGACCGCGAGCAGTTTTTTGAAAAAGGCGTCAAACTGATCGGCCTGGGCAAGATAGACGTTATCTGAGGGGATCCGCCCGAGTTCGTCCATAATCTCTGCGACAGCCCCGAATTCCATTTCGGTGAAGGCGAAAGTCACCTGCCTGGTGCGCGGCTGCGGGGTGCTGAAATTAAGCAGCTTTACATTCTGCAGCTCACCGATTGTTTCGCTGGAAAGCCCGGCGTAGCATTTTGCTTTGATGTCATCGATGCGGGCCCAGAGTCCGGCAAGAATCTGCTGGTCATCTTCACCGACCAGGGAGTTATGGGAGAGCTGGATAGAAATTTTTTGGCTCAATTCTATTGCTTCGATGATCACGATTACCATGATCCATTGGATTCCGGCCTCGACAGAGGCTTTTACCCTGTGATTTCCGGAGAGCACTTCCAGCCGGTTGCTGTCATCCATCGGATAACAGAGAGGGACACTGGAAAGCCGCTGATCCTGCCGGAGGTTGGCCACCAGCTGCTTGAAGGTTTCCTTTTTGAAATAACGGGCATTTTCTTTGAGAATAACCAGGGATGCCGGATCAACAATGCGGAGTTCTGCGGAATCTCCAAAGAGAAGGCGGCTGGTTTCCTTGAGGGCTTCGTTTTGACGCGCAATATCTTCTGGCTGCATGATCATCCTCCCTGGATAAGATTACCGGCATGAATCTCTTTGGCCGGGTGGTAATGGATTGCCTTGCCGACCGCTTCCGACTTGAACACCAGATCCGATATTCTGGCAGCGGCGGCAAGGTTTGCAGAGCGCCAGGCCGGTGTCCACTTGATACGCACTTCGCAGGGGTCCTGGCTCTTGATCACCCGAACCGGAGTATTTGCCAGCAACCCGGCGAGCTCGGCAAGATCATCACCGGACGCTGGGGCCGCAACCACCGTTTCCTTTTTTTCAACTTCATCCGAGGCCGTGATCGCTTCCACCGCAACCGCCTCAACATCCGCCGCCCCCTCCACCAAACCAGAAGAAAGAGACTGTCCGGGACGGTCCGGAGTGCCGGAACCGATCTGGAAAACCGGAGGCAGGCCGGCCTTGATCCAGGCGCGGAGATCCACCCCGGCCTTGAATGCCTCGCCCGGGTCTTTGCCCACCGGCACCGGCCAGCGCAGATGCCGGTCGAAGGTGGCGGACCATTTTGCAAGGGCCCGCTGCAGGGCCGGGGTTTTCGGGTCGTCCGCATCGAGGGCATCGATGATGGCCAGGGATCCGAAGAGGAGCGCGTAGGCCTCGGCGTCCAGGTTTCCCTCAAGTGTTTCGATGGACACGGCGCCAACCAGATCCGCAGCGGCCGCGAAGATGGCCACGGCGTCGAGCTCCGCCTCGACCACGGCGAAGGCCCGGGCAGACTCTCCCAGGATCATGGTGGTTCCGGCTGAACCTGGTATCCGGTAGTATTTGAGGTTTTCACAGTTCTTTGCCCGCTCGTAATCAGGGCGGCGAATTCGGATCCGGTGAAGTACGCCGCCGCGGTAAACCGGGATGACCAGGCCGGAAGGCAGCCAGAGACGCTTAGCCTTGCCGGTTTGTCCGTGCAGCTCGGTGGGCAGGCCCCAACTCTCCCTGGCCCGGTAAGTGTCCGTCGGATTCCATCCGAGCCTGCAGTCTATGGCAGCTTCCTGGGTGATGCCCCTTGAAGCGAGATAGTCGAGCTGCTCCTGATTGGCCAGCAGCTGCTCGTGGCACCAGGACACGAACTTCTCGGCATGCTCGATCCACACCGGTGATGGTGAGGTGGTGGGGTGGATGGTGATCTTGCGAGACTGCTCCAGGACAGGCCTGGGTGCGGATGAACGCCCGGGGACCGAGGCCTTGGCCTGGGTCTTCGGCTCGATCCCGAGATAGGAGCATGCCTCGATGTAGCCAAGGCCCTGAAAATCGCGCAGCCACTGGATGGCGTCTCCGCCCCGACCGCACTTGCGGCAACTGAAGGTGCCGACATTGCCCTGCAGCGGCCACACCCGCATCCGGTCGGTGTTTTCCTCAAGAGAAACGCAGTCCGGACCATTGCCTGGACATTTGCCCTGGTACTCTCCACCGTTTTTCCCGCCGGCGCGAAATCCTGAAAAGCCAGGAAAATTAAAGAATTGCATCATACTCATCTTCTTCTCTCTTCTTCTTTTCTGGATAGTTGGACAGTTGGAGGGTTATATAATACGTGCGCGCGTAAACATTCCCCCGTATGAATTATTTCTGTAGATATGCACTGTCCAACTATCCAACTATCCATTATTTTGACCATAACCCACCAGAATCAGAGGGATTTCCGTCTTTTAGGACCTTCTCAAGAATGTCCGGCTTAACCTCCAGGCCAAAGTAGGTGACAGTGCCTTTCTTCTCCTTTTTGAAGTGGAGCTTGAGCCCGTCTCCGAAGTTTCTGGCGTTTGGCGGGCTGTTGTTGACGTTTTCTCGCCACCATGCCCGGAAAGCGGTGTAAAGATTGGTGGCGTTCTCCTGGAGGTGTTTGTCCTGGAGACAGCAGGCCTCCACGAAATCGAGGATCTGATCTTCGCCCCGCTTGTATGCTGCGGTCGGCTCCTTGATGCTGTCCGGAGTGGCCAGCCCTTGCTGCTGGAATAGCAGCGCCCCCTCTACCAGCCAGCCGAGAATTCCGGAGGCCTCGGCCAGCAGCTTCTCTTTCAGGTTTGGATCCGCCTTTTTCTCGTATGGCGCCTTGGGATCCTCCACGAACGAAAACGGGAAGGGAATTATCTTGGCCCGGTTGAAGAAGCCGTGATCATCCGCCGGCGCATGCGGCGTGTAGTTGGTGAGCAGGAACATGGTATGGCTGGGAATGAACTCTGTGAAATCACGATCCTGCAGGCCTCGGCCCTTGAGTTTGTCGCCGCCGGCGTATCGCTTGACCGCGGCGGTCGCAAAGCGTTGCCCTTTTTCGGTCTCGCTGGCGAATACCGGCCGTTTTCCCTTGAGGTCCATGATCTCCGGGGTCGGGCTGCCTGCCGCCTTGGCAAACTTGGTGGCGATCAGCATCTCTGACTGGATGGTACCAGCCACTTGGCCAAGAACGGAAAGCACAACTTCCTTGATGGTCCCCTTGCCGTTCTGGGAGTGTTCTCCGTGAAAGATAGGAAAGACCCGGACACCGAGATCCGCGCCGATGATTGAATATCCCAGGAGGCGCTGGAGGTAGTCGATTATGGTCGGATCCACCAGCACCTCGAGGAGAAAACTTTTCCAGGCAGCGCACTTGGCGGTGATGCCTTGGTATGCGGTCGGGGCGACGATGGTAATCAGATCTTCCGGACGGCCGTCTCGGAGGAGGCCGGTGCGTAGATCCACCACGCCGTTCTTCACACCCAGAAGAAACGGGTCCTGGTCGAGCTGATCGTAAGCGATCACCAGCGGCTGTGAGTTGGAGGTGGCCAGGTCCAGCACGTTCTTGCGGCCTCTGCCGGTTCGGAGTCTGCTGCAGCGTTTGATTATCGCCTCCTGTTTTTTAGCCAGCCTGGAAACGATATCCTTTTTGTTTTCGTCCCCATGAAGACTGAGCATTTTCTCTTCGACATCGGCCAGCTCGCGGAGGTATGCCTGGACCACGTCTTCAACCGCATCAAGAGAGCGGTTTGTCTTATCGACTTGCCAGTGATGGCCGGTAAAGGCATACCATGTCCCAAGGGTATCAACGTTTTTGGCGTATTTCTTGCGGTGGAGCGCGCAATAAATTTCAGAGTCGCCCACTTCGTTCTTGGCCCGGCAATCGGTAATGAACTCAAGTGGCAGTCCGGCGACTCCTTGAGGGGCATCCGTCTGCGCCGCATCGCGCTCGGCATCCGCCCGCTCCTGGCTCAGTCTCTTGATTTCGTCCATATCCGAGGGGAATTGGTTCATATCGCCATCATTTTCGACCACGCACTTCCCCCTGATTCGCCTAAATGCTCCACATTGATCCTGTCATCGCTAACTGGTCAAAAGATTGACATAATTTGCGCATCCGACAATGGATTCGCTATTTTCCGGTTTTCCGGTCTTCTGAGAATTTTTTGTGTACCAATAAACCGGGGGGGGCCGACCCTTGTGCTTTGAATGGCCCCAAAGGACCCGCGACCGTCATGGACCTTTGGCGTGACTTTTTGAAAAGGGGGGAGGGGGGCGAGCCGGGGAGTGGCGACTCCGAAAGAATGTACGGCCACCGGAACGGTCGGCACCTTCAAGGCTACGACGAACGACGGTGGCTGCCCGAAGTCTGCGGCTTGCGATAAGCGGTGGCCCTCTGATTGATACATGCCAGAGTTAAAGGGCGGCATCATGGGTGACCTCTTTCTGCGTCTTGGTTGTCGAGCTGGATGGCCACATGAAAAAGCCCACCACGGAAAAGCCGAGGTAGGCGACAAAAAGACCGGCCTGTGGCCACAGACCACGGGAGGCATTGGCGATGACCCAACCGATGTTGCTGAATATCCAGACAGTGAACCCGGCACGGCGACCAACTGCGTTCAAAGCGGCTCCGATCACGCTGGCTGCTGTCAAGGCCCAGGTGGGATCGATCATGCAGCCAGCTCCGCAATGCTAGAGCGGATGGCGATCACCAGTGCGGCGATGTAGTTGATGGCTCCCAACAAGTCTGCGACAGCACGCTCCGGATGATCATCACAACCGCGCACCGCCTCGAGTATCTTCTTGCGGGCCTGACCTGCAGGGAACCCGAGGCCAACTGCCTGCGTCTCACGCATGATGGGTTGATTGTGGAATGGCTGATCATCGGCGTGGCGTTCCAGGCCCTTACCGTTGGCAGCCTGGTCAATTGCATCCTGCAGTACTGCGGTTAATGCCTCGTAACCGTCTGGAGCCGGCAATGCTGACCACTTGGCGACGATGCTCTCCTCTGTTGCTGCCGGTGTTTCCAGGGGATGGGTGGCCAATAGTCGGTTGAGACTGGCAATTTCTTGCCGGAGTTCAAGGTTCTTGTTGATTTCCCTGATAGCCATGGCAGATTCATCCTTGCGTCGTCTGGCAACCTGGGAAAGGTTGTCTGCCGCACCAGCACCAAGGATATCCGCCACTTCGCCGCACATTGCGGAGAGGATGTCATTCTCTTCTGTTCTGTCTTTCAGGCGCATAACCAGCTTGTCGACATGCTCCGGGATCTCATACCAGGGAGTATTGTCATCAAGGCCCAGAGATCGGCACAGTGCCAGCCTCAAGGTGGTCAAATTTTTCAATGGATCGTTACACTCCACCTGCCCGGCCACGGCGGGGGGGGCCGCAGGAGATGACGGCACCATGACCGGGCTGGTGGATACCTGATTAGTTTTTTGTGATGCTTCGGTCTGGATATTTTTGTCGCCACCGGCCCGCATGGCCAAATGCTCCAGCAGGGCTGGCCCTGCGAGGTTCTGCTTCGCTACCTTGGCGCTGTTGCATCCACCGCAGAGTCCACGGCATTTAAGCGTTCTGATATTTCCACAGCATGGGCATTCGCTCGCCTGGCCAATCTTGATCAGCGGTCGACGCCAAAATTCCATCAAATCCTTGAGGGTGATCGTCTGGGCCTCTGCATGCGATATCGGCTTCAATACCTTGGCCAGGGCCGGAGGCAGTGTATATTTCGGCTCGGCACCTGTCCTGGATGTTTGCTGTGTCCCCATGATCATCCCCTCCATGCTTATTATCTCAAGCTCAACAGGCCTGTTCAGGCCCTTGCATTCACGGCAATATGCGGCGTGTGGATCCGTGCTGCTTACTTCCGCCAGCTTCTTTATCCGTTCCAGTCGAGCAGCACAGGCCCGGGAAAAACCGGATTCCGTCATTCGAGTTGCAAGCCCGCATGTGAGTGGGCATTGGCGCAAGATTGGCCGGGCAATCTCAGTCATCACCCAATCTCCCAGGCCTTGCATGCCTGCCCGGTCCGGCTTGGGCATCCCCAGGCCGTGCGCCATTTACAGTTGCCGCACCGCTCAATCATTTTTATTTCCTGGTTGCGCCGCCCGAGAATCGGCATTAACGGCGGCAAGGAGAACAGAGCGATCCATCGTGGGTGAAGCTGGGCGACTTGATGCAGAATTCAGGATGCTGTTGCTCGTGGCGCAAGTGAATGCCACGGCACACCATCCGACCACCAGGAGAAACACGGTCATGCCGAGACCGATTGCTATACATTGCAGGCGCTCTTTCAGTGTGCATTCGCTCATACAATCACCATTGGTTGGTTTGATTGATCCCTTGCTTTCCTGTATTCCTTCACAACCCGCAAGGCACTGCGCGGGCTATCTACCTTGCAAACCAGATGCACCACCCTGCGCTCAAGCTCAGTGGCGCCAATAGAGTCCAGGGCCAGATCAACAGTGGGTGGTGATGATGGCCCGGGGTCGTTCATTGCGCCCGCTTTCCTTTCAGCAGCCGGTAATTTTTGACAAAATATTGCCAGTCTTCCGGCATCACAAAGCAGTTGCGGCCAAGCTTGGTAATCTTGATCCAGCCTTGCTGACGCCAGTACTTGATGGTGTTTACCGGCACCTTTCCCTTGGTGATCTTGACGATATCCTCCGGGAAAGCGTACATCTCCGGAAGGGATTGCTGGTGTTGCATTATTACCGCGACCTGCTTGGCCATTTCTCCGGCCAAGGCGGCAAGGTCGCCGCGGGTTATGGTCACAACTTCGCCGCTCATGCCGCCTGCTCCTCAGGCTTGTGGTGCCCGTTGGCGATGCACTTTGCCTGCTGCCGGTCGTAAATTTTCTTGAAGTCAGCGCTGCTGTGAGCCCCGGAAAGTATGAGCTGATACTCAAGGATTTCAATGGCCCGCTTGGCGTCTATCACCTGTTCCATGCCAGCTTCAAATATCTCCATGTAGTCAGGGCGGCTTTTGAAATCTGCATCTCCGAACCGTTCAGTGAGGCGATCAAGAGCATCTGCTGCTTCAAGCATCTCCTTGCGCAGCTTGTTCGCGATAATTGCCGGTTCCGGTCTGATGTTGTTCAGATCTGGAAACTGTTTTATGAAAACATGCTTGCGTACAGGGCACTCCTGACAGTGATGCACCAGTATTGAAAGATCGTTGAGGGAGTCGGCAATTTTGCACAATGTGTCCGGATCGTATGTTTTCGGCTGCCCGTTTTCATAGCCTGAGAGCGTTCCTTTTGTCAGGCCGACAGCTTCACCAAGCTGATCAAGTGACCACCCGCGTTTATTTCTTGCTTTTTTTATGATGTCGCCAATCATTTCCCATCTCCATGTTTAACTATTTCATACTTTATCGTTTAAATATTTCAAACAGTCAAGAGAAAAGTTTGAAATATTTACACCGAAGCAGATCATTTCGTGTGTTTCTTTTGTAATAACAAACTGTTACACATATCTGTTTGATTATTTCAAACGTGTTTGACATGGTAAAAAAATGGCGTAATATTTTGACATGACCACAGAAAAAGAAATAAGAGGCAGGCGGATCAGGGATATAAGAAACCGATTGGGTTTAAGCCAGGAGCAGCTTGGTAAAAAGCTCGGTGGGGTTTCAAAAGGTTCAATCTCCGGATATGAGTCTGGCGATGTCAACCCAACCCCTGAAGCACTAATTAAACTAGCCAGAATGGGCGAGGTCACCCTTGACTGGATTCTCACCGGGCATGATCAAGGTGAAAATCCAATGGCTGAATATCAAAAAAAGAATGGTGAAATTGCCGCTACTATTGAACCTGGATCACGTGCTGGCCGAAATCGCTCATCAGTGATTGAGCCACCATCTGTCAATGCCCTGAAAAAAACTGCATCCATGCCGGTTGAAGATCTGATCGACGAATCTTTCAGCATGTCGGAGATGGTCACCATGACCATCGAGGTGCTGGAGTCAAAAACTGTTTACAGGTCGGCCCTGGCGTCAAACGTCCGGGCGTTTCATCAAGCAGTGAAAATGGAGGGGGAAATGGCAGGGGTAAAAGAAGAAGTGCAACAGATGCGAGCGGAGCACAGAGTGGAGATGGAAGAACTGAAAGAGATGATTCGTTCTTTAGGTGGTCAGATTCCGCAAAAAAGAGACACGGCGGCAAACTCTTAGGCTGGTGGTGCCTATGGCCTCATCGGTTGTTGTTAGGAAAAAACTTAATACTGAAAAAATACTGAACCTGCAAAACACAGAGAAGCCATTAGCAGGTAATTTCTCATGGCCAAAGGGGTGGGCATGGGATGATCGGCTTATGAGCGTGATGGGGGAAGATGGAATTGGCAACTATACCAAAAAGAGCTGAGGACCGTATAAAGACAGGGATAAAGGCATTTTCCAAAGTAATCGAAGGCGCAAAGGCCCGGGATGTAAATGAGTCTGACACCGTTACCATCGTGGTGGATATGCTCTCAACCATCTGCGGCTACGACAAATACACCGAGATCACCAGCGAGTATGTGATCCGTGGAACCTATTGCGACCTTGCCATTAAGGCCGGGGATGACAAGCCCACCTTCTTGATTGAAGTCAAGGCCATCAATATTCCTCTCAAGGAAGCCCACCTGCGGCAAGCCATCAACTATGCCGCCAATGAGGGGATTGAGTGGGTCATGCTTACCAATGGTGATCACTGGCAGGCTCACCGGGTAATCTTCGGCAAGCCGATAAAAACTGAGGTGGCTTTTGATTTCAGTTTTTCCGACACGGCCAAGCTGCCGATGTTGACCGACTTCTTTTTCCTGATCAGCAAGGAAGGTGTGAGCAAGTCCGCCATCGCCACATTTCACGAAGAATGCCAACTTACCAGCAAGCACATGGTTGCAGCCGCACTCATGACAGAACCAGTGGTGGGTGCGGTGCGGAGGCAGCTCGTTGCCGTCGGAAAAGGCGTGAAAATTACCGACGATCAGATTCTTTCCACCCTCCAAAACTTGGTGCTCAAGCGTGATGTGCTGGAGGGGGAAGAGGCTGTCAAAGCAAAACGACGAATGACAGCAGCTAATCGTCCTAAGAAAAAATCTGGCCAGGGAGCTGAAGTCAAGTGTGTTCCGGAAACAACGGCGCAGCCGGCAACCTAGCATGAAGTCCGTTGTCATTGGGAGTGGGAGACAAACCATGCCTGGTCGAGTCCTAATTCTTACTATTGTTGCTTTATCAGTTGTGGGTTGTGCTACGACTGTACCCACGATGGCAGAGCTGCAGCCTGTACCGGAAAATAGAGTTTTTGCCAACCAATTACAAACTGAAGGCAATGCTGAACTGGCTGTTCTCAGAGACAAATCATTCTCTGGGTCAGCCGTTGACTACCGGCTATTTGTTGATGGGAAATTATCCGCTCAATTGGCATGGGGAGAATTCGTGATTATGTCCCTACCAGCCGGAGAACGCATCATTGAAATTCGCCATCCCAGTCCTTTAGTGGGAGCAATCGGTGATTCAGCGACATTACGCGCGGAGCCAAATGTCACATATTACTACCGGGTCAACTCCGATTCGGGGCAAATTCGACTCCTCCGCACAACGGCTGAATCAGCAATGACACCACCCTAATTTTTTAGGGAGTAAATATATAATTCCCCGAAAAATAGAATATAAGGCTAGCCGATGCCAGCAAACATCAAAAAACAGGGAAGCAAATGGAGGGTACGCTGGAGGCTATACCTTCCAGATGATTCCTGGCTGGAGCGGTCACGCTTGACCGCCGATAAAGGGCGGGCCAAAGAGGTCAAGGCCATGGCTGATCTTATCGAGATCAAGACCAGACACCAGGAGAGCACCGCCGCGGATCTCGAGTACTGGCAACGCCATCGCCTGATAAGCAGGCAGGATGCCGAGCTGCTTAATACATTCAAAGATGCCAGAAAGACATTGGCTCAAGCTGCCGAGGAATACAAACAATCAAACGATTGCGGAAAAGAAGAGATGGAGGCGAGGGCGGTGCGCATCGATCGCGTGGTGGCGATATTGGGTCCGGAAAGATCGGTCGGCGAGATCCGCCACTCTGATGGCGAGCGCATCAAGACTGTGTTGCGGGATGGCTGGAAGGACAACAAAGACGCAAAGGAAAAGAAATACAAGGCGGTAACCATCAACAAGCATCTGCAGGACGGCAAGCGCATGTTCACCCTGCAGATGGCCGAGGGTGTCATCGAGCACAATCCCTGGGGGGTGCTCAAGGGCGCGAAGATCCCTAAAGAGGAAGTGATAGACCATACTGTTCTCAGCCATGATGATATTGTCAAGGTCCTGGCCGAGGCCGAGATCAGCGACAAACGCACGGATCCTGGAAACCCGGCCAGCATGGGAGGAAATCTCACTCTATTTCTGCTCATGTTTTTCGGCACCGGCCTGAGGCGCAAGGAAGCAATGGCCGCGAAGATGGAAAACATCGACTGGCAAAGTCGGAGCCTGCGACTGATGGAAACCAAGAATGGCGAGGATAGGTCTGTCGGTCTCGGCGATCGGCTATACTTATTATTGCTGAACAGAAAAGGGGAAACCGGCTACATCCTGCCGCGATTTTATCTCAATTCGGTGAGCAGGGCAATCAGTCGACATTTCAAGCGGTGCGGATTCAAGATGCGCTTGCACGACACCAGGCACACATACACCACAAGGCTGCTCGACCTCGGAGTGCTCCGGCACAATGCCATGGGACGAACCGGACACAAGGACTCCAGAATGCTGGATCACTACACCCACCCGATCTTTGGCGAGGTTTACGAGGACCAGTTTCCATTCATGCAGCAGGTCAAGGGGGATGAAGCAGAAGCTGCCCAGCAACCACCTAAAAATAAGAAAACTGTCTTGCGAGTGGTAAAATAGTGGTAAGAAGGCTGAAAAGCCTTGCGAGACTAAATACGATATATACCTCTCACGCCGGTAACACGGGTTCGAGTCCCGTAGGGGTCACCAAGTGAGAAATCAAGGGAAATCAGGCTATTATGCTTGGTTTCCCTTTTTCTTTTTGTGCTGTTGAGTGTGTTTTTGTGGCTAATAACGGCAAGTTGAAATCGGCCCGACAGGGTGTGGCAACATACTTCTTCTCTGCCTGTCATCGTTTTCCCCGGACTGTTTCCGACTCACTCCATGTTTATCTGGGAATATCCCTTGGTCTGATAGCCAATCATTGAAACGTACCCATTGTTGACAGGTTCGAGTTCCGGAAGGAAATCTTGCGGGTCAATTTCATAAATTTCAGCGGAAAGCATGCACTGTTCCATGATTATGCCCCGTTTCTTAAAGAGCCGGATCCATTCATGGACTTTTTTCTTGGCAGCGATTTCATCATCGTCAAAGACATAATCTTCGTCCCCTTTTGTGACAAAGTTGCTTGCCGCGCTTCGAAATCCGACGATGAATTCCGGCTTGATGCCGGATTGTACGAGTTGTTCATGGGTTTTATCGATAAACAGAAGTTTTGATTTCAGTTTTGCCGGAACTCCGGTGTTGACATCAAAATAGGCCTTTACGGTGGAAAGACCACTTAGAGCCCGGGTATTCTTGTATTCTTCCGTCGAGGCCATCCCGGAGAAAAAAAGAACAAGGAATCCCATACCTGTCAGAAGAGTGATTGTACGGCTCATGGCATTCTCCTCTTTGGTTTCAAAATGAATTTTTTCAGCACCGTATGGAGAAATGTCAACAACCTGTGTCCGGTGCTTTTTCTATCTTCACGGCGATGTTGTTTTCTCCTTCAACCGTGTACCAGATCGTAACAGATTGCTTTTCTTTGATGTCATCAAAAGAATCAAAGGCGATTAACGTTGTCTGCTCATTAAAAGAGATGTGTAGGGTTGCCCCTTTTTTCGGTTTGATGAGCATGGCCTTTGTTTCCAGGGAAACACTCTTCACCTTGCCTTTGATGGACAAAGCCTCAACCCGTTGTCCCGAATTGTCACTTGTGCTGTTTTGTGATTGCGACCAGGCGACACCGGAAACAAGGAGCGATATGCATCCTGCCAATAAAACGATCATAAAACGTTTCGTCATGCGGTTTGATCCTCTCATGTTTGTCTCCTCGTTATTCTGGGATAAGTAGATACAATCCGGCTCCATAAGGTATTAATTGTTCTGAAAAGAGTACGGAGACAGCTTGTTTTGGCCTTTGCCGAGAGTCGCAGTCAGTTCTGTGCCGTATTGTAAATAGTCTAATCACCCTTATGGAACTGTGCCACAAAGCATGTGGAGAAAAAGTGGGAAAGGTGCGGAGCATCAGTCTGCTTGATTCCATTCCCTGCGATGACACACCCGAATTTATCCTGTATAGTGGGGCCATGAATTCTTCCCTGAGCCCAAGCGTCTCGGCGGTCTACGCCTTCAATCGTACAAACGAGTTGAAGCGCCCTCTTTTTGGCTGCAGCGTTTCCGCAGGGTTTCCCAGCCCGGCGGATGATTATATCGAGGGCAGGCTCGACCTTAACGAGCTTATGGTGGCCAATCCTGCGGCCACTTTTTTCGTGCGGGTGGCAGGCGATTCCATGCTCGGGGTCGGCATCCATCATAACGACATCCTGGTGGTGGACCGTTCTCTCGATCCGATCAGCGGCAAGGTGGTGATCGCGGTGGTCAACGGCGAGCTCACCGTGAAACGGTTGGTCAAAAACGGTGAGAGCGTCTGCCTCAAAGCCGAGAATCCCGATTATCCCGATATTCATCTGGCCGAAGGAACCACCTGTGAGATCTGGGGGGTGGTTGCTTACGTGATCCACGCCCTTTAGGTTCATTCCATGTCAGCTCTGTATGCTCTGCTCGACTGCAACAATTTCTATGTTTCCTGCGAACGGGTTTTTAATCCCGAACTTGAGGGGCAGCCGGTGGTGGTGCTTTCCAACAACGATGGCTGCATCATCGCCCGCTCCAACGAAGCCAAGGGCCTCGGCCTTCGGATGGGGGAGCCGTATTTTCGCGCCAAATCCCTGCTCGACCGGAATCGTGTTCGGGTATTTTCTTCCAACTATGCGTTGTACGGCGATATGTCCCGACGGGTTATGGAGCAGGTGGGGCGCCTTGAGCCCGAGGTGGAGGTCTATTCCATCGACGAGGCGTTCATCCGGCTGCCTGCGGCCAAGGAAGAGGTTTTGCGTATTAC
>JAHJTI010000159.1 GCA_018829945.1 Pseudomonadota bacterium
CGGATTTTCGCCTCCAGGGGCGGAAAGGCCAGGTTTTTTTTGAGCTCGCGCACCTGATTGATTTTAATCGCAGCGCCTTCCGGCTCGATCACGATAAAATCCGGGTGACTGGATGCCTGAAACTTGAGACAGGAGGGACACCGGCCGCAGGATTCATAATTTTCCGGTTGTCGGCAATTGAGAAAGGCGGCAAAGATCCTGGCAAAGGTTTTTTTGCCGACCCCCATGGGTCCTTTGAAGAGCAGGGCATGGCTCAGGCGATGTTGTTCCACCGCGCGGTGCAGCAGTTTTTTAGCCTTGTCCTGGCCGATGATTTCGGCAAAACACAGCGGGCTGTATGTCTGGGATTGTTTCATCCTCGCATCATAGCCGATGCGGGAGGCAGGGGAAAATCAAAAAATGAAAAATGGAGAATGCAGAAAGAGAAATATGAGCGAAACGTGATCATGAAAGGCGAGGCTGGTAAGGCAAAAAGGCTTTTTGTCGGGGCAACGCAATTTCCTGCGGAAAAAAGTATGGTTTAATGATAGGTTGAGCGTTTATGGGAAACCCCCTTCGACAGGCTCAGGGCGAACGGATATTAGGCTCAAAGCGAACGGACATCAGGCTCAGGGTGAATGGATATCCTTGTAACATGCTGAAATTCCGCCCGTGCTGAGATTGTCGAAGCACCTGTCCTGTTTAATTTTCGATTTTTTGAGGTTCATTGTCGGTTGAGGCGTGTTTGCTCTCACCGCTATTGTGCATACACTTTTAGGATACAACCATGGGAACGACAGTCCGCCAGTTATACCGCGCCATTGATGCCACTCGTGAATACTGTTTCAATATCGAAAGCGTTGCCCCGCTGACCGTCTCCGAACTGGAAAAGCTGCGGTTGCTCCTGGCGGACGGCTTTCTGGCCGAAACGGTCACCGACACTTCCCATCTCAGTGGTGAGCGGGTGGTGGAGATGGGGCCGCGGCTCAATTTCGCCACGGCCTGGTCTTCGAATCTGGTTTCCATCTGCCGGGCCATCGGTTTGGATTCGGTAACCCGGGTGGAGCGCTCCCGCCGATTTCTGGTGGATCAGGGGGGTGATATTCCCGCCTTTGTCGCGGCCAACCACGACCGGATGACCGAGTGCCTCTACCCCGCGCCGCTCACCACCTTTGAAACCGGCGTCACCCCGGAGCCGGTGTATGAAATCGATCTCATCAGCCAGGGGCCGGACGGGCTGCTGGCCATCCCCGGCATCTCCATGGACGAGTGGGACCGGAATTTCTATTACGATTACTTTGTCACCAAGCACAAGCGCAACCCCACCATCGTTGAGATCATGGATCTCAACAACGCCAATTCCGAGCATTCCCGGCATGGTTTTTTTCGGGGCCGCCAGATCATCGACGGCGAGGAGCAGAAGGCAAACCTCTTCCAACTGGTCACCGACACCCTCACTGCCCACCCCAAGGGGAGCGTCATCGCCTTCAAGGACAACTCCAGCGCCGTGGAGGGGCATGCAATAACTACGCTCATCCCGGGGGAGCCCGGAGCGCCGTCCCCCCTCTCTGTCCAGAAGGTGGTCTACCATGTGCTGCTCACCGCCGAGACCCATAACTTTCCCACCGGGGTCGCCCCGTTTCCCGGCGCCGAGACCGGCACCGGCGGCAGGATCCGCGACGTGCAGGGCACCGGCAAGGGCGGCTTTGTCATGGCCGGGACCGCAGGCTACTGCGTGGCCAATCTCCACATCCCCTGCTACAATCTGCCCTGGGAAAACCGCTACGACTGCCCGGACAACCTGGCTTCGGCGCTGACCATCGAGATTGAGGCCAGTAACGGCGCTTCAGATTACGGCAATAAATTCGGTGAGCCCCTGATCCTGGGATTCACCCGTTCCTTTGATCTGCGTTTGGACGATGGCGAGCGCTGGGGCTTTTTAAAGCCGATCATGTTCACTGCAGGCGTTGGCCAGATCGATGCCCGCCACACCGCCAAGGCCAAGGAAGAAAAGGGCATGCTCATCGTTCAGGTGGGCGGCCCGGCCTACCGGGTCGGGTTTGGCGGCGGCGCTGCTTCGAGCATGCTCCAGGGCGAGAATGTTTCCGAGCTTGATTTCGATGCGGTCCAGCGCGGCGACGCCGAGATGGAGCAGAAGATGAACC
>JAHJTI010000160.1 GCA_018829945.1 Pseudomonadota bacterium
GACGGACATTAAAATTTTTCGGATCATCGACCAGGATTGCCTGATATATCTCGGCGGCCTCCCCGTAACGCTCCATAATGCTGTAAAGATTGGCAAGAAGCGCCCGTGATTCCGGATTTTTCGGATCCAGTTCGATGAGCTTGTTCACCCATTCAACGGCTTGTTCCTTTTCCCCGGTTTTAACCAGAAGCGTGGCCAGGGAACGCATGACGTGCCCTGCCATCCGGTCGCAGACCAACGCCTGCTTGTAGGCGTAGATGGCCTCATCGTAATACCCTTCAATCTCGGCCGACTTGCCCCAAAGGAAATTGAAATAGGAACAGCCTCTGTCCACCGCCTCTTCATAGGGCTCAATCTCGGCCGCAAAAGGCGGCTGCCCGGGAACCCCCTGAATGGCCGGGACGCACGACAGGCAACAAAGGGCCAACCCACCGGCAATCAACAGACGCTTCAGCATACAGTATCTCCCCTTATCCCCAAGACCCTGGCCCAATCCATGATTTTCCCGAACAACTGTTATATTTCACAAAAAACAATTATATTTCCGGCTCAAAAAGCTCGGCCACGTTTTTCATAACCAGACCATGCACGGTTTCGGCATTCCCGGTTCCATCAATACGGCGGATGCATGAGCCCTTGAGGTCGGCAAATATACCGGCCACCTTGGCCAATGTCTCTTCCTGCTCAAAATCATTCAAGGTCTCGCCCCGAAGCTTCTGTACCCGGTGGACCCCAAGAGAAACAGGCGCCTCCAGCATAATAACCATATCCGGCACCGGCGCAAACAATTCATTTGCCGCAATGATTTTTAGCGGATCATGGCCTGCCGCACCTTGGTAGGCGGCGGTCGAGAAATAATACCGGTCGGTGAGCACCACCTCACCGCGGGCCAGAGCCGGAGCAATCACCTGGGCCACATGTTCACGACGGTCATCGAGAAAAAGGGCTAATTCCTCTTCCGGGGTGACGCTCTTCCTGTTTTTATACAACTCTCTGATTTTCCGGCCATACTGACCATCGGTTGGCTCACGGGTGGCAACCACGCTGAATCCTCGCCGACGCAGAACCTCAGACAACATCTCAATCTGGGTGGTCTTCCCGGTCCCGTCGATTCCCTCAAAGGCTATGAGCAATCCTTTTCTTTTCATGCACTGACACTCTCTACTGCTTTATAGCTTACAGCTTTTGTCTGTTGGCAACAATGGTCCTGGCCATTGAGACCGCGGCAGCAAGACTTGCAGGGTCAGCAATGCCTTTTCCTGCGATATCGTAAGCCGTGCCATGGTCCACAGAGGTTCGGACAATGGGCAGCCCCAAGGTCACATTCACCCCGTCGCTGAAATGCAGAAGCTTGAAAGGGATCAACCCCTGATCGTGATACATGCAGACCACCGCGTCAAACTGCCCGGCTACTGCCTTATTGAATATCGTATCCGGCGGGAAAGGCCCCTCAACCAGCCAACCACCCTGGCGAGCAGCAGCAACAGCCGGAGCAATAATCCGTTGCTCCTCATCACCGAACATGCCGTCTTCTCCTGCATGGGGGTTCAGGCCCGCAACAGCCAGACGGGGTTGCGCCACAGCAAAATCATCCCGCAAAGCCCTGCCGGTAATCCCGATCATTCGCAGCACCGACTCACGGGTAATGGCCCCAGGTACCTCTGCCAGAGCTTGATGGATGGAGACCAGGGTAATCTTGAGCGTGGAACCCGCCATCATCATGGCATAATCCCGCGCCTGACAGAGCTCGGCCAGCATCTCCGTGTGTCCGGGAAATCGGTACCCACCGGCCTTGAGCGCACCCTTGCTGATGGGGCAGGTCACCAACCCGGCCAGTTGATTCTGCTGAACAAGCCGCACCCCTTCTTCGATATAATGCCCCATGGCCCGACCTGTTTCACTGGTTGGCTTTCCCCAGCACAGGGTATCACCGAGATCGGACAGGGAGAGAACATTGAGTGCCTGCGACTGACAGGGCTCTCCCGGCTGCCAGTCAACGATCCGGACTGCAATGCCAAGCGAATCGGCGCAACGATGCAACACTCCCCTGTCACCGATGACCACGGGAAACGTCTCATCACCACCCCGAGAAAAAAGGCGCAGAATGATCTCCGGTCCAATGCCGACCGGACAGCCCATGGTAATAGCCAGGGGTGGATATTTCCCTTCATTTGCAGTCAAAACCATCATTCCCCATAGCACACATCAAAAGCGTTTTTCGCAAGCTCGATCACCGGCGCAGCATCTCCGGTATAACTGATCGCCACCACATCAAAACGGGCCGACTGGCCTTCTCTTTCCGTTTCAGCCAGGTACTGCAAGGCTGCCTTGGAAATCTGTCGGCATTTGGCTGGAGTCACCGCTTCAAAAGGATGCCCGCACTGATGCCCACGTCTGGTTTTGACCTCGACAAAAACCAGGGTTCCCTGCTCTTCGGCAATAATATCGATTTCCCCCTGCCTGGTTCGATAATTTTTTACAATAACCCGGTACCCATGCCGAGAAAGATACTGACAGGCAAGTTCCTCCCCCTGCTGCCCGAGGGGAATTTTAACCAATTTCTTTATTTTGCCGAACATTCGCGCACCGGCTTAAAACTCAGACGATGGATGGGACAAGGGCCGATTTCACGGATAACCCGGCGGTGCTCGGCAGTGGGATACCCTTTATGCGCAGCGAAATTATATTGAGGATATTCGAGATGATATTTTTCCATGATCGCATCCCTGGTCACCTTGGCGACAATGGAAGCGGCTGAGATGGAAGCGCTGCGCGAATCGCCCTTGATCAAGGCTTTCTGCTCAATAGACATCGGCACTGTAAACTTGCCGTCAACCAACAAAAAGTCGGGCAATACGGGCAGTTTTTTCACCGCCTTTTTCATGGCCAGCAGAGAGGCTTGCAGAATATTAATTCGGTCGATTTCCGCAGGGGAAACGATGCCGATCCCTATTCGGGCTTCAAGGGCAACGAGTTGTTGCACCAGTTCCTTGCGGACAGGGGCACTCAATTTTTTTGAATCCTGGAATTGCTGATAGTTACAGTGAGGCGGGAGAATGACGCAGGCGGCAACCACAGGTCCGGCCAGAGGGCCCCGGCCTGCCTCATCTGTGCCGGCCACGGTGATGTAGCCCTGGCTGATCAAAGATCGTTCTATGGCAAAGGTGTCTCCAGCAGAAGAGGCCGGCCACAGCGTTATCGCCTTGGGCAAGACGCACCACCTTGTGTGATAAGCCGCTGCAACAGAATAATGCTGCCATCTCAAGGACCAATCGACTTACGGAGCCGTGAAAATGTTCACGGCATCGGACCGGTCAGGAAAACAACGTTATTTCTCAACGGCTCCCGGTCCGGAAGGACCACGAATGAAAGGGCCACGGTTTCCCGTGGCCCGGCAATGGCGGTACTATAAAAAAACCGGGACACAGGAGCAATATGGTTGCTCCTGCTCCGGGGTAATACGCACAGACTAGTTGATGCCTTTTTCCCTGATTCTCGCTGCCTTGCCACGCAGATTGCGCAGATAGTACAGACGCGAACGACGGACACGGCCTTCGCTCACCAGTTCGATCTTGTCGACCCTGGGAGAGCACAACGGGAAGGTTTTTTCCACGCCAACGCCATGGGAGATCTTGCGGACAGTAACGCTGGCCCCCATGACCCCTTTACGACGACGGATAACAACCCCTTGAAAAAGCTGGGTCCTTTCCTTGTTGCCCTCGACAATCCGGATATGTACCTTTACGGTATCGCCGGCACGAAAGTCCGGTATGTCATGCCGCATATTCTCTTGTTCCATCTGCTCAATGATGTTCATAGTTTTTCCTCTTTCAACCCCTTAAGGTAACTGATTCCACTGGGCCATTATACACGCCCACACTGTTTTTTCAATGCTTAGCAGTCGTTACGGAACAAAAACAGTTCAGACTGTTCCGTTATACGGCTCCTTATGCCGTCCTTGAAATTCAGACGGCAAGGTTATCTTGTTACTACGGCTTACTCAACACCCTGTCCAGAACAATGGCCGCAGCCGACCGAACAGAAAGATGATTATATTCACCAAAACCGCAAATAGGCGGCAACAATGCGTCAACATCCGCAAAAACGTCCGAGGTCATGCCCCAGCCGGTACCGAACAATATCAGATGCGGCTCTCCGGCACAAATCAGCCTACGCGCTTCCGCAAAATCAAGCTGCCTGGCATGCGGCTTGGCGCTTGTAGCCAGAACCGTCGGCTTTCGCTGCCACTTGGCTTGCACCAAATCGTACAATTCCGCCAGATCGCTACATACCCGCACAAGAGCCAGAGCCTCTTTGCGCTTCGGGTTATAGGTCGCTCCATGCCCCGTTTGCCAGTGATCAAGAATTTCACCGACCAACGCCTGCTGATCCGCAAACGGAGTGACAATATACAAGGTGTCGATACCAAAGGTCCTGCCGGCCCTGGCAATATCATGCAGGTCCAGATTGGTCACCGCCGAACCGATGGTCTCACCGTTCTTATTGCAGACCGGATAATGGACCAGCGCCAGATCAAGCCGAAGAACGGGTTGATCCGAACATTGCACACCTTCTTGAATCACGTAATCGTCCACCAGGGGCAAAAAATTTCCAGCTACCCCAGAATAGTAGCCGTTCAGCAGCGCCGCTTCGCTGCTGCCGTAGCTGCTAGGAAAAGACCTGCGAAGTGTGCTATTGCACATAAGCGAGCCGATGACAACGCAGATGCGGTGCTGCTGAACGGCTACTGAATCACTGCTCCTCCGGCCGGCTGTTCCAGCCGCTTTCTCGCAGCCTGGCAAGAAGTCCCTGCCGCTGTAAAATCTTCAACTCACTGGGGCTAAAACGCATTCCGGCAACAAGATCCGGCCGCTTGGCAAAAGTCCTCTCCACTGCGGCAACAAGCCGCCATTCAGCAACCGCACCATGGTCTCCGGAAAAAAGCACTTCCGGAGCCGGGATTCCTTCAAAAAGCCTGGGCCGCGTATACTGCGGAAACTTAAGCCCGCCCCGACTGAAGGTATCATAACCCGCCGAATCCGCACATCCCAACACTCCGGGCCTCAGCCTGGAAATGGAATCTATGAGGATCATGGCTGCCAATTCGCCACCGGTGAGGATATAATCGCCGATGGAAATTTCCTCATCAACATACTGGGCGGTAAAGCGTTCATCCACCCCTTCATAGCGACCGCAAACCAGAAGCAGCCGGTCATAACCGGCCAGCTCTTCGGCAACACCCTGGGTATAGGGCCTCCCCTGCGGTGTCAAAAGAATCACCCGTCCGGGCTGCGGAGCCTTATTTTGCACACTCTGCACCGCTGCGGCAAGCGGTTCCGGCTTCATGACCATGCCTTCCCCGCCGCCAAACGGGCGGTCATCGGTCATGGCATGCTTGTCAGTCGCGTAATCACGGATGTTGTGGCAGGCAATCTCTATCTGCCCCGCTTCCTGAGCCCTGCGAATTATTCCCTCTTTGAGCGGAGAATCCAGCAACTCAGGGAAAATCGTCAGTACGTCAAATCTGATGGTATCGCCCACGGAAGCAACACTCACTGGCCCGTGACACAGGGACAAAAAATTCCCGGCAACACCGCCATCTTTTGCGAATTGTGCCGGTTGGCGGTTGACTCAGCGTACATCGTCCGGCATCCCACCCGAATTCATTTCCAGTAATCCCGGAGGCGGAGTGACCACCAGAGCCTTTCCGTCCGGAGCAAGGCCTGCAACACACTCATCAATTGCCGGGATCAGATACTCCCCTCCCGAACCGGTAATCACGAGAATATCATGGGCAGCGGTGGCCAGAAGCGAAGTGATCCGGCCAAGATTGCGCCCGGCATCATCGATCACCGACAGTCCTTCCAGTTCATGCCAGTAAAAAGTTCCCGGTTCAAGAGAACGTAAAAGCTCCGGGGCGACACGCACTTCCCGGCCGCGTAATGCTTCCGCCGCGTTTCTGCCGGCAAGCCCGACAAGACGAAGAATAACCAGATTTCCCAGAGCCCGGCTCTGCTCAACTTCATACGGTTTGGCCAGGCCATGTTCCGGCTCGACCAGAGTCAGGTGCCGGTAACCGAGGAAATCTTCAGGACGGCCGGAAAACGGGTAGACCTTGATCTCCCCCTTGATGCCATGGGCCTTAACAACCTTAGCCACCGCAATCTGGCCGTCATGGACAAAACCGACATCAAGGATTTCCAAAAACCCTACTCCGCTATCTCAAGACGGGCCTTGCGATTGTCCTTGCCTGCGGAGGCAGTCAGCAGCGAGCGAATGGCACGTGCGGTCCGCCCCTGTTTTCCGATAACCTTGCCAAGATCCTCTTTGGCTACACGCAATTCAAGAACAACGGCGCCATCGCCTTCCGTTTCAGTAACCTGAACGGAAGCGGGGTCATCCACCAAGGCAGTGGCTATAAATGCGACCAAATCCTTCATGGGAGTTATTCCGCCACGCTGGCTTTGGCAAGCAGGGTCTTTACCGTATCGGAAGGCAATGCGCCCTTGTCGAGCCATACCTTGACCCGGTCCTGCTTGACGACAACCTCGGCGGGTTCCTTGCAGGGATCGTAGGTGCCGACCACTTCAAGAAACTGCCCGTCACGAGAAGCCTCGGCGTTGGCTACCACAATGCGGTAAAAAGGTTTTTTCTTACGGCCCATTCTGGTCAAACGAATCCGTACAGCCATGGTGTTGTTTCCTCCTGTGAGTTATTCTAAGAGCCGTTACGAAATATCGTGACCCTTCGTTACGGCTCTTTATGC
>JAHJTI010000161.1 GCA_018829945.1 Pseudomonadota bacterium
ATGGTCATCGTCGGCACGGACCGCACTACCCGCTGCGGCGATGTGGCCAACAAGATCGGCACCTATCTCAAAGCCCTGGCAGCGCACGACAACAAGGTGCCATTTTATGTGGCCCTACCTTCTTCTACCTTTGACTGGGCGATTCGGGACGGGCTTACAGAAATACCTATTGAACAACGAAGCGGTGAGGAAATCACCCATATCCGGGGGTTGAGCGAAACGGCTGAACTGACCACCGTTGGTATTGCCCCGCCGGGCACGGCCACGGCGAATTATGGATTTGATGTCACCCCTGCCCGTTTGATCACCGGGCTGATAACAGAACGAGGGGTCATGCGTGCCGACGAAGAGGATATCCTGCGGTTGTACCCTGAACAGAAGTAAAAAAACGGATTTGTTAAACCAACCCCAGGCTCTCCATAACCGTATCATGAAAAAGGGGCCGGAACTGTTTGATCCGGCTGTTCTCCCGACTGGGATGGACCCGGTTGCTCAAAAGCACCATGACCAGATCTCGGGTCGGGTCTATCCAGAAAGAGGTCCCGGTGAAGCCGAGATGGCCCACGCTGGTCGGTGCCAGATACCTTCCCCCGCTTGAGCCTGTAAGCGAAGGCGTATCGAAACCAAGAGCCCAGGTGGAGCCCGGAATATCCTGCCTTATTAAAAATCGCTGCAGATCACGTGTATGGTAGCTGGGATGCTCTTCCCTCCCTTGCCATTGATCCAGCAGATGCACCCCCATCTCCAGCATCCCTTCTATGGTGCCGAACAGACCTGCATGACCTGCCGCCCCACCCAGGCCATAGGCGTTTTCATCGCTCACCTCGCCGCAGAGCTGTTTTTTACGAATTGAGCATTGTTCAGTGGGCGCATAGCTTCTGTTTTTGGTCTCTCCATTTTCCCCCATATCTGCTGCGGCATAAAATATTGTATCCGCCAGCCCCAGCGGCCCAACTATCTTTTCCCTGAAAAAACTCACCAGATCCATATTGCTTGTCTTCTCGATGATCAGACCGAGCAGCATAAAACCAAGGTCGCTGTAAATTGACATGCTGCCGGGCTCGTAAGCCAATGATTCCGCAGCAAGCAACTCAAGAAGCGTTTCGTTTCGTACATCCTCCGACAGCCCGGCTAAGTGGAGATAATAGGGTTGATGGGCAACAAATCCGGCGGAATGGCAGAGAAGATCCTTGATGGATGTCCTGTGCAGAAACGTTTTTTTTGTTTGGGGAAAGATATCCGAGACATGGGTGGTGAGTTGTATTGAACCCTCTTTCAACAAAGAGAGAATAGCCAGGGTTGTGGCCAGTGGTTTTGTCAACGAGGCGAGATCGTACACCGTCTCGGCAGCAACCGTATTTTCCTCATCATATGCAGTATGTCCGAAGGTCTGTATTATCCTTTCCCTCTTTTCCGGAATCCCCACCGCAACAGCCATGGCCGCCCCGGGAAAAGTACGGTTATGAACAGCCTCGTTAAATATTTTGTAACATGCTGAAATAATGTGTTTATTATTAATATTTTCCATTTAATAAGAAATTATCCCTCTTGCTCTTGTCCGCCCTTATAAAAAACTCCCCTTGGGTGGCTTGAAAATTGCCATAATACAGTATGTTTTTATTTATTATCATTGAATTTTTTTGGATTTTACACTATCTTTTTGTAGTTATTTTTTTAAAATATGGGCTGGTTGTGTATAGTATAATTTTACATAATAATAACAAACATTTAAAGATGATTTATTCTCTTAATATGCCGAACGTGTGCAAACTCTTTTTTCAACACCTTCTCAACCCTTTATCCGAAGAACCTGTTCACTCTGTTTTTAAAACCTGTTGATAACTTGTTTTTTTATTTTTTCCTGTTTCTTTCAGTCTGTTCCGTACGAAAAAATATATAAAATATTCAGGAGGTTAATCTCTTTATAAACATATCAACAACCCTAATAAACATAATCTTTTAAAAACAAATAAAACTACTACTACATGGGGTGCCCACTATGTCCCTTATTTTTAATATCTCTCGCGCTGATTTTCTCAATGGCCTTGCTTCCCTGCAAAATGTTACCGGGAAAAAAGGAAACATTGCCATTCTCTCCAACATCCTGATTGAATCCCAAACAGATTCTTTGCTTTTAACTGCTACGGATCTCGAAATAGGCATTCGAAACAGTCTCCCTGCTGAAATACTTTCCCCAGGGAGTATCACTCTGCCAGCTAAAAAACTTTTTGAGATAGTGAGAGAATCCGGAGCAGATCAAATTCACATAGAGATTCTAGAAAATAATTGGGCGAAAATAAGTGCTGATTCAACGGATTATAAGCTGGCAGGCATGCCGAGCGAGGAATATCCGGCTTTTCCTGAATACGATGAAAAAAATCTCGCCACACTGGCAAGTGACAGGATCAAGGATATCATAGACAAAACGATTTTTTCCGTTGCCCAGGAAGGAGAATCCCAATTCAATCTCACCGGTGTTCTGGTTGAAAAGGATGTTTCAGACGGTAAGAACATGCTCCGCATGGTTTCTTCGGACGGACACAGATTATCCCTCTGTGAAACAAATGTAGAAAGCGATTTAAGCGGATTAAAGATGGACAAGATAATTCTCATCCCCCGCAAAGGTATGCAGGAAATACGTAAATTTACTGAAGGAATACCTAATATTCAAATAGCATTTGAAGAAAAACAAGCCGTTATAAAAACAGATCATTCGATTATTGTTGTCCGTCTGATGAACGGTGATTTCCCAGATTATAAAAACATCATAAACATGATTAAAAAAGAAAAACATATTGAATTGAATAGAGTCCAATTTATGAATTCAATGAAAAAGATGAATCTTTTTACTGAAGATAGATATAATGCTGTTCAATTTAACATAAAACCGAACAAACTCGTACTTTCATCACAAAGCACGGATATTGGCAGCGCCAAGGATGAAATATCCATAAATTACGATGATTCTCCTTTAAAACTTGGTTTTAACGGAAAATATTTTGTTGAATCAATGCAGGTCATGTCCAGTGATACCATCAAGGCGTATATTAATTCAGAAGAAAGTCCCTGTATGATTCAAGGAGATGATGATCCAGGTTTTATAAGTATAATTATGCCGATGAAAATATAGTTATATACATCAACATTTTTATATAATTTTCAGAAAAACTAGAAGAGGACTTACACTTTGACTGAAGGACAGAAAAACTACGGAGCGGATCAGATCAAGGTTCTTTCCGGCCTTGAAGGCGTCCGGATGCGGCCGGCCATGTACATCGGCAATACGGCGGAAGAGGGTCTGCACCATCTCATTTACGAGGTGGTGGATAACAGTATCGACGAGGCCCTGGCCGGGCATTGCACGGACATCAAGGTTATTTTTCACCGAGACGGCAGCTGCAGCGTTGAGGATAACGGCCGGGGCATCCCGGTGGAGATGCACGAAGAGGGTGTTTCCGCCCTGGAACTGGTTATGTGTACCCTGCATGCCGGCGGCAAGTTCGACCATGACACCTACAAGGTTTCCGGCGGTTTGCACGGGGTTGGTGTATCGGTGGTCAACGCCCTGAGTAAATGGGCCACGGCCGAGGTGAAAAGAAACGGCAAGATACATCGCCAGACGTACCACCTCGGGATTCGCCAGGGCGACATGGAAACCTTCGGCGAGTCCGATAAGACCGGCACTAAGATCACCTTTATGCCGGACCCGGATATATTCAAGGAAACCACCGAATTCAAATACGAGATCATCCAGGCCCGCATGCGGGAAGTGGCCTTTTTGAACAAAGAGGTGAAAATACTCCTCCATGACGAGCGGACCGGGGCCGAGGATATCTTTCATTTCGAAGGCGGGATCAATTCCTATATCGAATACCTCAACCGCAACCGGACCCATGTCCATCCCGACCCGGTTTTTATCTACGGAGAAAGGGACAATGTCCAGGTGGAGATAGCGTTTCAGTATTTCGACGGCTATTCCGAGCGGCTTTTTTCCTTTGTCAACAACATCAACACCAAGGAAGGCGGCACCCATGTCGCGGGTTTTCGCGGGGCATTGACCCGATGCATCAACAAGTACGCCAGTGATGACGTTGTACCCAAGAACATGAAGGAGAAGATGGGTGGCGATGATGTGCGCGAGGGGTTGACCTGCGTGGTTTCCGTCCGCGTTCCCGACCCGCAGTTCGAGGGGCAGACCAAGACCAAGCTTGGCAACAGCGAGGTCAAATCCATCGTTGAGGCTGTCTGCCACGAAAAGCTGTCCATCTATCTGGAGCAGAACCCCCAGGTGGCCAGGAAGATTCTCACCAAGGTGGTGGATGCAGCCCGTGCCCGCGAAGCAGCCCGGCGCGCCAAGGAACTCTCCCGCAAGAAAGGCTCCGGCCTTGACCTGCTCATGGCAGGAAAATTGGCCGAATGTCAGTCCAAGGATCCCAAAGACCGGGAAATATTCCTGGTCGAGGGTGATTCCGCCGGCGGCTCGGCCAAACAGGGACGGGACCGTTCCGTGCAGGCCATCCTTCCCCTGCGGGGTAAGATCATGAACGTGGAAAAGGCCCGTTTCGACAAGATTCTCTCCAGTGAGGAAATAAAACAGATCATCTCCGCGCTGGGCACCGGCATCGGCCGCGATGAGTTTGATCTGGATAAACTTCGGTACCACAAAATCATCATCATGACCGATGCGGATGTGGACGGCGCGCATATCCGCACTCTGCTGCTCACCTTTTTCTACCGGCAGATGCTGCCCCTGGTGGAAAACGGAAATATCTACATCGGTCAGCCGCCCTTGTTTCGCCTGGGCCGCGGCAAGAAAGAACAGTATTTTTCCGACGAGCAAGAGCTCAACCAGTATCTGTTCGCCCAGGCCAGCACCAGCGTGCAGGTGACGGTGGGAGCAAGCAAGGAGACCATGGCGGGCGAGGATCTCATCACCCTGCTCAAGAATCTTTCCGGCTACCAGAAGATCATGGAGTACCTGACCAGGATCAATCTCTGGGAAGAGATGGTTCATTTTCTGCTGGACAACGATATCAGCTCGGCGGATCAGTTTGAAGACCTCAATCTGGTGGAGCACCTCAGGGAACAGTTGCACAGCAATGATCTGATCCTCGGCGCTGTCCGTCCCTGCCGTTGGCGGCCGAGTTGCTGGGAGTTCGATGCGGCCATAAAGGATAAGGCCCATATGATGATCACCGTTGGCCCGCAGATTCCGCTGATTAGCGAATACCGTTCCGCCATGCGTCAGTATGGGCAGATCAAACAGTATCTCACCACCGATTTCACCGTGGAGACCGCCAACAAGGAGATTGCGGTGCCCAATTGGTTGGAGCTGCTCACCATCGTACGGCAGGAGTCTTTCCGGGGCAGTAATCTCCAACGCTACAAGGGTCTCGGTGAAATGAACCCCGAGCAGCTCTGGGACACCACGATGAACCCGGAGAAACGGACCCTGCTTCGAGTCAGCATCGACGACGCGGCCCTGGCCGACGATATGTTCACCTGTTTGATGGGCGACAAGGTGGAACCGAGACGCGAGTTCATCCAGAACCATGCTCTCGAGGTTGCGGATCTGGATATCTAGCCGCAGATAAGTATCCCCCTCCCTTGACGGGAGGGGGTTGGGGGTGGGTGAAGTTGCAACCGACCGAGGTAATGGCTCGTTCCCCCTCTCCCTAACCCTCCCCCGCGAGTGGGGAGGGAATTATCGAAGTTTTACCAACCCGTTCGCCCTGAGCTTGCCGAAGGGGGTTTTCTGAGTTTTTCAATAGGTTCATCACACAAGGATTTGTAATATGTCGGAAGAAATGACTCAAAATTTGCCGATCTCCTCGATCTCCATCGAAAAGGAATTAAAGAAATCCTATCTCGATTACGCCATGAGCGTCATCATCGGCCGGGCTTTGCCGGATGTCCGGGACGGTCTCAAACCCGTGCATCGCCGCGCCCTGTTCGCCATGCGGGAACTGAGCAATTTCCACAACCGCCCCCACCTCAAGTCGGCCCGTATTGTCGGTGATGTTATCGGTAAGTACCATCCCCACGGCGATACCGCGGCGTATGACACCATCGTCCGTATGGCCCAGGATTTTTCCATGCGTTATCCGCTGGTCGACGGCCAGGGTAACTTTGGCTCGGTG
>JAHJTI010000162.1 GCA_018829945.1 Pseudomonadota bacterium
AGCCGTTGTGGCCTTGGCTTGTCGGGGGCTACGCGTATTTAATTTTCAACAAGAGCAGTTTGCCGGGCCAGCCAGGTATGGTGTGTCCGGTGGGCCACCGGATTTCACGAGGCAAGGGTCCTATGGTAATGCCGGATTTCCCGGATTTTAATGAGGCGACCATTGCCGCCATAGCAACGCCGCCCGGTGCCGGAGGCATCGGTATCATCCGGGTGAGCGGTCCCCAGTCCCACGCAATTCTTCAGCAGCTTTTTCAGCCCAAAAAACCACCGAAGAAATTCATAAGCCACAAGCTTTATTTTGGCGCTATTGTCCATCCTAAAACTGGGGCAGTCATTGATGAGGTTCTCGCCGTTTACATGCGAGCACCGCAGACTTACACCAGAGAAGATGTGGTGGAGATTCACGGCCATGGCAGTTATCTGCTGCTCCAGGAAATCCTTGCTCAGATCGTGACTTTTCCGGACACCCGTCTTGCTGAGCCTGGAGAGTTCACCAAGCGTGCTTTTCTCAATGGCCGGATTGATTTGACTCAGGCTGAGGCGGTCGCTGAATTGCTGGGCGCCAAGACAAAAGAAGGCGCCAGTCTTGCGGTGAATCAGCTCCGAGGGGGATTGCACGGAGAGATCTGGAAAATTCGTGACGCACTGGTTGCACTCCGTGCTATCATGGAAGTGGCCATCGATTTTCCCGATGAAGAGGTGGAGATCTTCGACGTCCATGAGCTGAAGACCAGGCTGGAAAGAGAGGCGCGGGAACCTCTGGCCCTATTGCTGGCCAGGGCGGACGGAGGAAAAATCATCAGGGATGGGATCTCCGTGGTCATTCTCGGCAGGCCCAATGTCGGAAAATCCAGCCTGCTCAACTGCCTTCTTCGGGAAGAACGGGCCATTGTCACGGAAATTCCTGGAACGACCAGGGATACCATTGAGGAGTGCCTGGACATCAAAGGGGTACCGGTGCGTATAATCGATACGGCTGGAATCCGCGAAACCGTTGAAGCGGTGGAAGAGATAGGAATACGCCGCGCTCGGCAAAAACTGGGAGAGGCGGACCTGCTGTTGCTGGTTCTTGACGGCGGGGAAGGGCTACAGGCTGAAGACCGAACCCTTTTTGAGGTGGCTGCCGGCAAAAAAGTGGTGCTGGTGGTCAACAAGATCGACAAGGCGCCTTCCCTGGATTTGAGCCGGTATGCGGATGCTTTTTCCGGGGCTCCGGTTGTTGCCATTTCCGCCACAACCGGAGAGGGTATTCGTGACCTGGAGGATGCGGTGTACGAGGCTGCCACCGGGGGGCAAGGGCTTCAGGAAGTTGGGGCTGCCGCGCCGAATGTGAGGCATGCCACAGCCTTGCAGCGCGCTCTTGCAGCGGTGCAGCAGGTTGGAGAAGGGATGGATGCCAATCTGCCGCTTGATCTTTTGGCTATTGATCTCCAGGCAGCTCTGTCTTTTCTTGGGGATATAATCGGGGAAACCACCACGGACGATGTCCTGGATATGATTTTTGCGGAGTTTTGTCTCGGAAAATAGTCGGCAATGAAACAGCAGCAGTGAAACGGCGAAGGAAGGATCATGACCTCAGGCAGAAAACTCAAAGAGATCGATCTTGACGAACAGATTGAATTCCTGAAAAAGGTCAGTTTTTTTCATGGGTTTGATGACCAGGAACTGAAGCAGTTTCTCCAGGTGAGTAAGTGGCTCAGGGTTCCTCCCAACACCGTGATTATCAAGGAAAACACCACTGAGCGGGCTTTTTACATTCTGGTCAAGGGCGAAGTCCGGGTAGAAAAACGGTTGCCGGAAAAACCGAAACCCATTCAGCTTACCACCCTTGTCACCGGGGACTGTTTTGGGGAAATGGCTCTGGTCACCGAAATAAAGCGGACCGCCGATGTGGTGGCAAGCAAGGAATCCTTTATTCTTCGTGTTGAACCCGAGATTGTCAGTACCTCAAACGTTTTTCTGCAACTGAAATTTTATAAACGATTTTGTGAGCGGCTGGTCACCAGGCTTGATCTGGCCAATAAAAGAGTTGCAGGGCGGGATGGCGAAGAACCAAAGCCTTCTATTTTGCAGAAAGTTCTTACCGATGGTGTTCCATCTGAGGTCGCAGAAAAAGTCGGTCCGTCCCCCGTTAAATCTGAACAGGGCAGTGGGTTGCCCGCAAGGACTGGAAAAACCAGGGCAACAATCGCCATTCCTCCTATGCCCGACAAGGATAATCGGCAGACGTCCTCCAAGTTGTATCAGCGGGTGCATCCCGAGGCTGTTCTGCCCGTAAACCCTGCGGTTGCAGCGGAATTGAAAGCCATGATGAAAGGTGGCGCCGGTATCGACAATACCCGGCGGCTGGCTGACTTGATCACCCTTGATCCTGTGTTGAGTTGTCGGGTAATCCAGACAGCCAATTCGCCATTTTACAGAAGAGCCAACTCTGTGGGGACAGTGCCGCTCGCCATGGTCATCGTTGGAGTCAAGCAAATCCAGGAAGTGCTTGTTGATACCACCCGAGCGGCCAGATCAACACAGGCCTTCAGTGGTTTTTCCCAGGTTGCCAAGGATTTCTGGCAACACGCGGTGGTGGTCGGAAGAATTGCCGAGATGCTGCGGGATGTAATTCGGATAAACACCTCGGCCGATCTGTATTTATGCGGCCTTTTTCATGATCTCGGCATGCTGGTGCTGGATGGAATGTCGCCGAATTTCTATCCGCAGTTTGTGAATCCTGCAGAAGAGATGCGGGACATGGTCAGGGCGGAAAAGGAATATATAGGCGTGGATCATGGGCAGGCCGGTGTATGGCTTGGTGAAGGAATTGGTCTGCCGCAACCGTATCTGGATGTGATGCGTTTTCATCATCTGCCGGAAAAGGCCACGACCAACCCTGTGCCCGTGGCGTTGATAAATTTGGCCAATATGTTCGCCTCGATGAAGGGGGCCTGTTTAGGGCAACCCCAAGTGACGGCACAGGATGTCACGCGTTCGTTTTCCTGGGCGTTGATTGAGGAACACCACCGCCCCTTTCAGGAGGTCAATGTGCTGCAGTTTGTTAATTCGTTTTCCGCAGAGCTTGATAAAACATGGGCCGGCATCACCGGAGATATCCCGCTGTAGTGTTGCCGGCATCGCAAAAAAGTCTCGGCTGGTCCAAAAAAATGATATATTGCGACGGCCATCAGCTTTCAATCGATGGGGGTGAACTGGTCCTTGCTGGCTCCGCAGATGGGGCATGCCCAGTTTTCCGGTAGATCCTCAAAAGAGGTGCCAGGGGCGATGCCTGAATCCGGATCACCGTCAGCCGGATCATAGATATATCCACAGACCGAACACTCATAACGTTTCATGGCAGAACTCCTTTTTTATTTTGGCACGCATTGGGGTTGACTGCGAAATCTCCCGGGGAAGAGACTGTTTCCTTTATTTATAGGTGTTTCCCGGGATCAAAGTCAATGAAATTTATCGACAATAAGCGGTGGTGTTCGTTGTGAAGCATGGTTTCTCCGGGACAGAAAGAGGGGCAGATGATTGAAAAGAAAGAGGTTGTTTCCAAAAAAGACATAGCCCGCAGGGTCAAAGAGCTTGGTCAGATCATTACTCGAGATTATTCCGGTCGCCCGCTGGTTGTGATCGGTATTTTGAATGGGGCCTTTATTTTTTTGGCCGATCTGGTCCGGGAGATTGAACTGCCCATTGAGATAGATTTTATTCGGGTGTCGAGTTACGGCGTCTCTACCTGTTCATCCGGCGCTGTTCACTGCACCAAGGACACTGAAATCGATTTGGCCGGAAAGGATGTCCTGCTGGTGGAGGATATTGTTGACACCGGCCGGACCCTTGCCTGTCTTAAGGAGATTCTTCAGGCGAGAAAGGCTGAATCCGTGAGGATTTGTGCTCTGATCGACAAAAAGGAGCGGCGAGAGGTGAAAATGGAGGTGGATTATGCCGGGTTTGTGGTGGCGGAGGGCTTTCTGGTTGGTTATGGCCTTGACCATGCCGAGCAGCACCGCCAGTATCCGGCAATATATAAGATTGTCAGCCCCGTATGAACCACGTGTCGACTCTACAGGACAAAGACAAGCGATTCCTCTGGCATCCTTACACCCAGATGCAGGATTATGCCCAGCGTGACCTGCTCCTTATCGATCGGGCGGAAGGCATTTGTCTGTTCGACCATCAGGGGAAAAAATATTTTGATACGGTTTCTTCCTGGTGGTGCATTGTCCATGGGCATAGCCATCCCACGATAACCGAAAAAATTCGTTCGCAACTGTCGCGGCTTGATCAGGTTTTGCTGGCCGGGACCAGCCATGAACCGGCGATTCTTCTGGCTGAGCAACTGGTGGGTCTTGCGCCGTCCAATCTTTCTCGGGTGTTTTATTCCGATAATGGTTCCACGGCCTGCGAGATCGCGATCAAGATGTCGCTCCAGTACTGGCGACAGATTGGGGAGCCAAAACGGTGCCAGCTGGTGGGGATAGAGCGCGGCTACCATGGAGACACCATCGGCACCATGAGTCTTGGTGGGGTGCCTGAATTTCATGGTCCCTTTGCCCCGTTGCTTTTTCATTCCCATCGTCTGCCATCCCCATACTGTTACCGCTGTCCGGCAGGCCGGGAGCAGAAAACCTGTGACTGTCAGTGCCTTCAACCGCTTGCGGATCTGCTGGCCGAGCAGGGAGCCCAGATTGCCGCCCTTATTATCGAGCCCCTTATTCAGGCTGCCGGGGGCATGATTATCTATCCCGCGAAGTATCTGCAAAAGGCCGCCGCTTTGACCAGAGAATACGGGGTGCATTTGATTTTCGACGAGGTTGCCACCGGATTTGGGCGGACCGGAACCATGTTCGCCCTGGAGCAGGCCGGGGTTGCCCCTGATTTTCTCTGTTTGTCAAAAGGGCTGACTGCTGGTATGTTGCCAATGGCTGCGACGCTGACCAGTGAAGAAGTTTTTCAGGCCTTTTATGGAGAGTATGCTGCGGGAAAAACCTTTTTTCACGGGCACACCTTCAGCGGCAATCCCCTGGCTGCGGCCGCGGGTCTTGGTTCGCTTCAGGTCTTTGCTCAAGAGCAGACCATGGCAGGGCTACCGGCCAAGATCAGCCATCTCCAGGCGCGGATGCTCCGTTTTGCCGATTTGCCCTGGGTTGGGGATCTCCGGCAGATCGGGATGATCAGCGCTATGGAACTGGTTAAGGATAAACAGGCCAAGACACCCTATGATTTTCATGAACGGGTCGGCTGGCCGATTTATCTGGCCGGGCTGAAGCAGGGTCTTTTGTTGCGGCCCATCGGCAATGTCATGTATCTCTGGCTGCCGCTTTCCGTGACCATTGCCGAGATAGACGAGATCACCGAAAGGGCCTGGCAGGTGCTTTCCGACCCGCAGAACATTGCGGGGTGGTAGCCGGTTAGTTTAAAAAAATAGTGCGTGTGCGCTTGTAGCTCAGCTGGATAGAGCATCGGCCTTCGAAGCCGGGAGTCGGGGGTTCGAATCCCTCCGGGCGCACCATTAGAAAAATGAAAACCCCGGACAAGTTCTACTGCTTGTCCGGGGTTTTTTTATCTGAAAATGTGTGCGGTTATTTCTCAATCCTTGTCTTCCATCCCTCGCTTTGTCCCCGCATAATGCATCTCCCTGCAAGTTTTTCAGGCAGTTTATTTCTGAAGGACCCGCTCGGCAAGATTATGGATTAACTCCCTGAGGGCCTGGTAGCTTGTTGTGGCGTTGATCTGCTTGCGGATGGCGGAGCCTGTGGGGGCGCCGCGAAAGTATTTCCAGGCATGGTTTCTGATTTTGGAGAGGTTCGGTTCCGGAGCAAGATGGGTCTCGGCAAGCTCAAGATGACGCAGCAGGGCTTTAACTCTGTAAGCCATGGAGGGATGCTGGTTTACATCTTTTGAGAAAACCCAAGGTGCGCCCAGAGCGGCCCGCCCAATCATCACTCCGGCACAGCCGATTTTTTTTAACAGGGCAAGCCCCTGCTCATGGGTGGTGATGTCGCCGTTTACAAAAACCGGAATGGAAACTTTTTTCATGGTTTGCAGTATTACCCCATAGTCAATGGAGCCGGTGAATCCTTCACTCCAGGTGCGGGCATGGATGGCAATGGCTTGCGCTCCTGCGCTTTCCGCAATTTTGGCAATTGCGGGCGCAGTAATGGTGTGTTGATTCCAGCCCGAACGGATTTTTATCGATACCGGCTTTGGTGAGTTGTTGCAAACCGAAGCGATGATTTTTTCAGCAAGGCGCGGATTTTTCATCAAGGCAGCGCCGGCCCCTGTCCGGACAATTTTTTCCATGGGGCAGCCCATGTTGATATCGATACCGGCAATGGGGTGTTCGGCTAGAATTGCGGCAGCTTCTCCCATAATGTCAGGGTCGTTACCGTAAAGCTGCATAACCACAGGTTGTTCCGTTGCGGTGGTGTGGAGGAACTCCA
>JAHJTI010000163.1 GCA_018829945.1 Pseudomonadota bacterium
CCTTGAGTATTTCCTGCGATATTTTTTCCCATTGCGAGGAAATAATGAATACGGCTTTCCGCTGACTGAGGCCGGTAACCACGAGATTGATAACCTTTGCCCCGACAAAGAGAACAATTAGGGTATAAAGTACGGCCTCGATTGAATAGAATATCGAAACCAGAAGGATGACTATGGCATTCACACCCAGAATAGTATTGCCGATACTGATGGAAAACCTCTGGAGAAGCATGACCGAAAGTATGTCCGTGCCCCCCTGAGACCCGGCGGACCGCAGGCACATTCCTGCCCCTGCCCCGAGAATCAACCCTGCCAGCAAGGCATTGAGCATCTTGTCATCCAAATTGATGGTGACATGCACCGAGGCTATAGCAAGCGTCAGGGAAAGCGCGCCGAAAACACTGTACACAAAGAACCTGCGCCCGACAGCCATCCAGGCCAGGACAAAAAGAGGCACATTGAGAATTAAATAAATCCATCCCAAATGGAGCCACGGCATGAATTTATGGACGACCAGAGAGATACCGGTAACTCCCCCGGTAACAAAATTCTGGCGGATCAGGATTCCGTTGATCGCGGTAGCGCACAAAATGCTGCCGATGGAGATGAGCAGGACATCCTGTAATACCTGTTTCGGAGACGTAAACAGGGGTTGGGGCTTGCCTTTTACATGCATGATAATGTCCTGGAAAGCGTGTATCTGATTTTTAAAAAAAATTAGGCCTGGGAGATTTTTTCCTGCGCCAGGGCGATGGCTCCGCAAACACCTGCATCGTCGCCAAGAAGGGGCGGCACAATAAAGCTGTCGATATCCTCGTTCAAGGCAGGCGAAACGATGTAGCCGTTCAGCACGGTTTGCACACCTTCACGGATCATCTGAAAAAAACGATCCTGACCAAGCTGCCCACCCTTTCTGACGCTCCCGCCGATGATCACCCGCCGGGGCGACAAAACGCAGACGATGTTGGCGATCGCAGCGGCAATGTACTGCGTCTCCAGCAGCCAGGATTCATGCTCCGGAGGGAGGAGTTCCGCCGGTATCCCTGACCGGGCAAGAAGCGCCGGGCCGGAACACAACCCCTCCCAGCAGGCGCCATGGGCTGGGCACACTCCGGCAAAGGTATCACCGGGGATGCGGGCAAGCCGCATATGCCCCATTTCCGGGTGAACCAACCCGTGAAGAAGTTTCCCACCCACCATGCCGCCCGCGCCTATGCCTGTACCTATCGTTACATAGACAAAATCCTGCAGGCCGGCACCGTTTCCCCACCGATACTCGCCCAGAGCAGCGGCATTTACATCCGTATCGAATGCAACCGGGATGTCCGGGAACATCCGCTTCACCGCGCCGAGGATATTGATGTTCTGCCATCCGGATTTGGGAGTTGAGGTGATACATCCATAACTCGGAGAAGCCGGATCGAGATCCACCGGACCAAACGAGCCGATCCCGATACCCTGGAGCATGCCCCGCGCTCCCTGTTGCTTGCCGAGCCAATCCGTGACTGCGGAAAACACCTGATCGGGGTTGTCACCGGTAGGAAATTCAACCCGGTCAATATCGTGCGGGGACGTGCCCACAGCACAGACAAACTTGGTTCCGCCGGCCTCAATCGCGCCCACAAGCGCATCCTTGCTTTGCCTGTCCATGAATTTGCCTCCTTGGTCGCCTGACGAGTTTGTGGAAAATTCTGTTTCGTTAAATATCGGGGATCACCGCTTCCATCCCGCCGCGGCAATAACGGAAACTGTGAAAAACGGGGTTGTTGTGGTGTCAATCCGGAAATGCAGGCTATCTTCGATAGGGGCGGCATCTGTCGGTCACAGTGGAACGAATCCCATGATCATGATGTCGAGCACAATACCATGCTTTCCGTGCTTTTTCCACCACCCGGCCACAGGTCCTGGCGCAGAACCCTTTATCGCCGCATTTTTTTAGAAAAAGCCGACGTTTTCCCGTCTTCTGGCACAGCAATAAAAAGATGGCAAAACGTTTTTCCCGACAGTAGGATTAATAATAGGATAATAATAATATCCATGTTTGCTCGGCGAACCCTATGCCATCAACAACAAAAACACGGAGGCAGGTATGTCACGGATTGTTTTCCGCCACACAACAGGTTGTTTGCTGCTCCTTCTGGCTGTGCTGATTGGCGCCGGCCCGACACTGGCGAATGATACGAGCGCCGCTGCCGATACTTTTGTGAAACTCGATGGTGGCGGCAACGAATTGGCGGCGGATGCAAGCACCTGGGCCATGGTCAGGGACACAAAAACCGGCCTGATCTGGGAGGCAAAAACCACGGACGGCTCAGTGCATGACGCGGGGAATCAATATACCTGGAAGGAAACCAAGGACATTTTTCTGGCGGAGTTGAATACTGCCAAGTTCGGAGGGTTTGAGGACTGGCGGATGCCCAACGACACGGAAATCAACTCCCTCATGCGGCGGGACAAGGAAGAGCCTTTTGTCGACACCGCCTATTTTCCCAATATCCGTCCGATGAATTACTGGAATTTTTACATCTGCGGCAGCGGAGCGATCATGAGCGACAGAAAGAGCTTTGGCACGGATACTACCCGGGCAGCCAAGCAGCATGTGATCGCGGTCCGGGGCAAGTCGCAATAATACGACACCGTCTGGCGGCGCTTACTGCCAATCCTGAATGGAAAGGCCAACGCCGATGCTGGTCTGGCTGTGATTGTAATCGATCAGGGTCTCGCCATAGCCGCTGAAAAGCTGCACATATCCCTTGAGCATCTGTGAAATCGGGAAGCCCCAGCTCAATTGCAGCGCGCCATGCCCCCCACGCACACTGTAGCGGCCCAGAGCTGAGTAAATGTTCTCGCCATGCCTGTAGCTCAACAAGGCATCGCCATTGCCCATATAGCGGGTAATATCCGGATTATCGTCCCTGTCGCCGCTGTCGGGCAGCCGGAGCCAGGGACGCAGAAATACGGTAAAATTATCGCGTTCCAGCCCGAACTGGGCATAGACCCTGTTCCAGCCGCGCGAAAGCGGCAAGCCGCGCCCGTTCGACTGATGCACCAACCCCAGATTCAGCAGCCGCCAATGCATCCCCGCAAAATCCATATCCGTGCGCAGGGAATATATCACCTCGGGCTCGTAGTTGGTTTCGCGAAACGGCGAAGAGACCTGCGAGTTATAGAGCAGCCAATGCGACTGCTGCGTATAGGCAAACCACAGATCCCCGTTATCTTCGATCACGTTCTCCAACAGCTTGGTTTTAAAGCTCAGTTGATACTTCACCTCGGTCCTGCCGGTCGGCTCGGACAACACCTCGGAGCGATTCGGCGCCGGAGAACTCGGCGATTGGTTGGGGCTGTTGCTGTAGTGGACTGGTAGAATATAGACCGGTTTGTATTCGCGAAATTGAAAAGTCCCCTTTTTTGTATGCGCATCAAGCTCCCAGCTCTTGCCTAAAAACGAGTCTGCCGCGACTAGCCCATCAGGATGTTGCCCAGCAACCACCGGGCACGGCTCAGGAACCGCAGGCAGAGATTTCACCCCGCGCGCCGCCGCAGCCGAATCATAACAGGCGAGACGTTCCGCATCCGAAACAATACCAGCGCATTTTTCGTAATCAGCAGCGGCAGCCATCTGCGGCCACATGATCGACAACACCAGCAGAGCGCACGTCCATTTCATCGGACCTCCTCCCTGGTTCGCGGCATGGAAGCCCAACCCAAACAGGCCAAAAAAGGATTGGAACAAAGATACATTTTGAGAATTCTGAGTGTCACGCATTGCATTTCAAAGGGGCTGTGGACAATAAGGGAAACGCTGTCCTTCTTTCCGGCTGATCATATATGAGTTTGAATGTATACCATCATTGACGGACTCACCATATGTAATTCCGGATAATTTCTCCGGCACCCTCCTTGCCTCTTCCTAAACGCAACTCGTCGCACCTCTTGATGAAAAGAACTGAAACGTTGCTCGATTTTTGAACACCATCTGAGTAGAATAGCCGAATGGAATTTCTACACACAGCGACCTTCATCAACAGCGCCTGGATCGGCAGCGCCTTTCTTTTCGGCTTTGCCTGCAAGCGGCTCAACCTGCCCCCGATGCTGGGCTTTCTCCTTGCCGGGTTTGTCATGAATTTTCTCGGCCTGACCGGAGGCTCTCTGGCTCTGGACAAAATTGCCGACATGGGCATCATTGTCCTGCTCTTCACCATCGGCCTCAAACTTGACCTCAAGGGGCTTACCAAACCGGAAATCTGGGGCGGAGCCACGGTCCATGCCCTGCTCACTATCTTTCTGCTGGCCGGAGGAATTCTGGTGGCCGGCACTTTCGGGATTGCACACCTTGCCGGCCTCAGTCTGCCACAGGCCGGACTGATCGGGTTCGCCTTGAGTTTTTCGAGCACGGTCTTTGCCGTAAAGGTTCTCGAGGAAAAAGGCGAACTCAATGCCCAGCACGGGCGCGCCGCCATCGGCATCCTTATCATGCAGGACCTGATGGCTGTTTTTTTTCTCACCATCTCCAAGGGGGAATTCCCCTCACTCTGGGCGCTGGGGCTGCCGCTCTTTCTTTTCGCCGTGCGGCCTCTGCTCATGCGCATCATCGACCAGATCGGTCATGGTGAACTGCTGCCGCTGAGCGGACTTTTCATCGCCCTTGTCGTGGGCACCACCAGTTGTTCTCTGGTGGGACTTAAGCCCGACCTCGGCGCGCTTCTTATCGGCATGCTGGTC
>JAHJTI010000164.1 GCA_018829945.1 Pseudomonadota bacterium
ACGCCGCCACCGGGGGCAGGCGATGCGGCGGTGTTTCATTTCGATACCAATCCTGAAGAGCTCATTGCCTATCTTGACGAGTATGTGGTGCGGCAGGATGAAGCCAAGGCCATCCTCGCCACCAAGATCTGCACCCACTTTAACCGGATCAGCTACGCCCTTGCCAAGCCTCACCAGGTAAGGCGCAATATGGGCCAGATTAAAAGCAATGTCCTGTTGATGGGGCCGACCGGGGTCGGCAAGACCTTCCTCATAAAGCTTATCGCCCGTCATCTTGGGGTGCCCTTTATTAAGGGGGATGCGACCAAGTTCAGTGAAACAGGTTATGTGGGCGGGGATGTTGAGGATCTGGTCCGCGATCTGGTGCGGGAGGCGGACGGGGATATTGAGCGGGCCCAGTACGGCATTATTTATCTCGACGAGATTGACAAAATAGCTTCAAGCCCGCTCAGGATCGGGGCGGATGTTTCCCGCAGCGGGGTGCAGCGCACTCTGCTCAAGCCCATGGAGGAAACCGAGATCGAACTCAAGGTTCCCCACGATCCGGTCTCGCAGATAGAAGCCATCGAGCAGTATCGGGCAACAGGCAAGCGGGAGCGTCTTTTGGTCAATACCAAAAACATCCTTTTTATCATGAGCGGCGCCTTTGCCGGCCTGGAAGATATCATCAAGAAACGGGTACAGCAGCAATCCATGGGCTTTGAGAGTTCGGTTTCCTCGGTGAAAACCGGGGGGCGTTTTCTCAAGCAGGTAAAAGCCGAGGATCTCGTGGAGTTCGGTTTTGAAAGCGAGTTTGTCGGGCGTCTGCCGGTTATTGCCGTACTTGATGAGTTGAGCGAAGATGATTTTTTTGAAATTCTGGCCAATCCCAACAGCTCCGTTGTCGTCGCCAAGAAACAGGATTTCCGGGTGTACGGAATACATCTGCAGTTTGAAGACACGGCGCTCCGTGAAATCGCCAAGCTGGCCAAGCTGGAACGAACCGGAGCCCGAGGACTGGTAAGTGTCATGGAGAAAATTCTTCTCCACTATGAAAAAAAGCTGCCCTCCACCAGCATTCGTTATCTTGTGGTGGATGTGGAGATGGTTCGCTCGCCTGGACAGGTACTTGAGCGGCTCCTGGCTGATGACCAGGTGCAGGGTCAGCACCAAGCCCGTTTTGGGGAGTTGCAAACCCTGGAATTTGAACGATTGACCGGTTTTATCCTGAAGCGGATGGGAAATTACCTTGAAGACCATCAGGTGCTCACCACTCCAAAGCGTCTGCAGCTCATGGCCAAGGAGAGTCAGGATCAGGATGTGGACCCCCGGGATGTCTGCGATAACTTTATCCGGTTGGTTCAGGCCATCCATGCCTCTGAGGCGGAGATCAGTGGAAAATGCGGAATCAGGGTGACTTTCAGCGAAGAGGCTGTGGACCAGTTGTTGACCCGGGAGCCGAGGAATTCTGAAACCATCCGCTCTTCGTGTGGTCAAATTTTTCAGGCCATGGAATATGGTCTGCGTCTCATGGGCCAGAAAAAAGGAATTACGCAGGTGGTTGTGCCCAGGGAGGGTGTCGATATGCCGGAGCGGTACATCAACACCCTGGTGGGGAAAACCTTTAAAGTCGAATAAGAGCTGGAGGAAATTCTTCCCCAGCGGAGACAAGGAGAGAATGGATCATGATTTTTCCTGATTACCGGGGCCGCAGGCTCAGACAGAACGAGAATTTTCGGGCTCTTATCCGGGAGACCAGCATTTCTCCGGCGCACCTTGTCTACCCGCTTTTTGTTATGCCGGGCAAGGGCATTCGGGAAGAGATCCCTTCCATGCCGGGGGTGTTCAGGATATCCGTCGACCAGTTGGCCAAGGAAGCCAAGGAGTGCATGGGGCTGGGGGTGAACTCTGTCATCCTGTTCGGTCTGCCGGACAAGAAGGATTCGAAAGGCTCAGGTGCGCATGCCAAGGACGGCATCATCCAGCGGGCCATCAAGGAGCTGAAAAATACGGCCCCCAAACTTACGGTCTGCACCGATGTCTGTTTGTGTGAATACACCAGCCATGGGCATTGCGGCATCCTGATTGACAAGGTGGTGGACAATGACTCCACGCTCGAGGTGCTTGCCAGGGTGGCGCTGTCCCATGCCCAGGCCGGGGCCGATATGGTCGCGCCTTCGGACATGATGGATGGCCGGGTCGCGGAGATTCGTGGGATTCTTGATGAAAATAATTTTCCCATGGTGCCGATTATGTCCTACGCCGTAAAATATGCCTCTGCTTTTTACGGTCCGTTCAGGGATGCGGCTAACTGCGCACCCCAACATGGCGATCGCAAATCATACCAGATGGACCCGGCGAATGTCCGCGAAGCGTTGCGGGAAGCGACCCTCGATGTGGAAGAG
>JAHJTI010000302.1 GCA_018829945.1 Pseudomonadota bacterium
CGCAACGAGCTGATTCTCACCTACACCCCGCTGATAAAGTATATCGCAGCACGCCTTGCAGCACGCCTCCCCGCCCAGGTGTCGCTTGATGATCTCATCAGTTGCGGGATCATCGGCCTCATTGATGCCATCAACAAGTTCGATGTATCCAAAAATGTGCAGTTCAAAACCTATGCGGAATTCCGGGTCAAGGGAGCAATGCTGGACGAACTCCGGGCACTGGACTGGGTTCCCCGCTCCGTCCGCCGAAAGACCACCGATCTGGAAAGAGCGTATGCCGACATTGAAAAACAAGTGGGCAGACCAGCCACGGATGAAGAAGTTGCAAAAAACATGGGCCTTGCTCTTGATGATTTTTACAAGCTGCTTGATGAAACCAAGTCCGTCACCTTCATGGATATTGAGTTTCTCCGGCAAAAAACAACCGAAGCAAGCGACCCCACATTGAGCGATACCTTTGCCATGGATGACCGCGATCCCTTCACGGCCATCAACCTTTCTCAGATCAGAGAAATCATCGCCAAGGCCATCTCCGATCTGCCGGACAAGGAAAAACTGACGGTCTCCCTCTATTACCAGGAAGAACTCACGATGAAGGAAATCGGCGAGGTGCTGGGCTATACGGAATCGCGTATCTCCCAGATGCACAGCAAGGCCATGTTTCGCCTCCGGGCAAAATTGAAAAAATCCCTGGCCAGTTGATTTATTCCAAGGATAAATATTAGAAGTATGGGGAGACTCGCCGCAACTCGCTTTTTTTATTTCCAAATCGAGTTGTTACAGTTACAATATAAAAGATGAGGCTGATGAACGCACATTGCGAACATGCCCATCTCCAATCGGACCACTAAGATGTTAGGGAGGAAATATGGCTGCTGATCCGAACATGAAAATTCTCGTGGTTGACGATTTTGCCACCATGCGGCGCATAGTCAAAAACATTCTTACCCAACTCGGCTTCAAAAACATCATAGAAGCGGATGACGGCACCACCGCCCTCAATGTCCTGAAATCCGAAAAAATCGGACTCATCGTCTCTGACTGGAACATGCCGAAGATGACCGGACTGGATCTGCTGAAAGCGGTTCGCGCCGATGCCAGCATGGCCAATACCCCTTTCATCATGGTTACCGCTGAAGCACAGCAGGACAATATTATTCTTGCGGTAAAGGCCAAGGTCAGTCAGTACATCGTTAAACCGTTCACTGCCGAAACCCTTTCCGAAAAACTCAACAAGATATTCTGACATAACACATGGCTGAAGAGCGCCCCCAGTCTGTTGATCAGTTCGCCAGCACGGATACACCCGCTGACCAAGATGAAACAAACTGGGGTGAAGACTGGGAGTCCGCTTTCCAGGCTGAAGATGACGCCTTTTTCTCCGACGGAAAGGATGAAGATTTTTTCCTTGAGGAAAACGAACCTTCAGTCGCTGCCGGAGATGCTGGTCAAGGCCCTGATTCCTCTCTTGAGAAAACCCTTTCCGGAATTCCGGATCACGATGCTGCCTCCGGCACCCAGCCCAAAAAAGCCCTGCTTGATGTCGGGGCAATTACCGCTCTTCTTCTCTCCGGAAAAACAGTTGCACTCGAACAATTCACCCGCCTCCAATCTTTCCCCGTTTTTGTCCGTATCCCACTGTACGCTCTCCCTCTACTTTTTATAACCGCTCTCTACTTTTTGATTGGCACTTCAACGACGCCAGACCTTCACCAGGCCGCCATCTCCCCTGCAGAGCATCCAGGAGCTGCAGCCCTCTCTTCCGGCGCTAAGACCGGTGCCGAAAGCCTTACGGCGGAAAGTAAACCAAGCCGCCTTCTTGCCGGAAAAGTCAGAAAAAAATGGGCCTTCCCCGCTTTTATCATTCCGGTAAAAAATTCTGCCAGTGATCAGCCTACAACTTTTGTCCTTGTTGATATCACCCTCATCGCCTCCCTTGATGAGCAGGAAGACCCGCCAGCCGACAAAAAGATATTTGTCCGTGACATCATCTATCAATTTTTCCAGAACAAGCCACTTGATGAACTGCGCAAATATTCTTTGGCCCGTGGAGAAATGAACCGTGAACTACGCGCCTGGCTTCAAAAGCAGTGGCCTGATGCACCCATTGAATCAATTATTTTTCACCAGTACAGTCTCTCCTGATTCCACCCCCGCTTGAACGCAGAAAAATAACAAATTTGTATTTAATTTGAAAAAATTCAACTTTTTTGTTATTTTTCCTCTGCTCGCCCCCACGAACACAAATGCACTAATTGTTAAAAATCAGCTACTTACAAGACACACACCCCTATGGCATGACAATTGCTTAGTTATCACTCAGCAAGTATAACATTCAGCAACAACCGAACAACCACGCAACCGTACAGAGAGGATACCCCAATGGATACAGGTGATACCGCATTCATGCTGATCGCCACCGCCCTGGTCATGCTGATGACCCCGGGACTGGCACTGTTTTATGGCGGCATGGTTCGCTCCAAAAATGTTCTCAGCACGGTTCTGCAAAGTTTTGTCTGCCTTGGCGTTGTCTCAATTATCTGGGTGATCTATGGGTATTCCCTGGCTTTTGGTCCCGATGTCAACGGATTAATCGGCAATCTCGACTGGGCGGGCCTTGCAGGAGTCGGCCTTGAACCCGGCAAATACTCCGAGACCATTCCCCACCTGTTATTCTGCGCGTTTCAGCTTATGTTCGCGGTCATCACCCCGGCGTTGATCACCGGCACCTTTGCGGAACGGGTGAAATTCCCAGCCTTTCTCCTCTTCACTGTCCTCTGGAGCACCCTGGTCTACCTTCCCGTTTGCCACTGGGTCTGGGGGGGCGGCTGGATCAGCGGGCACGGCGGTCTTGATTTCGCAGGCGGCACCGTTATCCATATCAACTCAGGCGCGGCTGCCCTTGTTGCCGCTCTGGTTTTCGGAAAACGCAAGGGTTGGGGCAAGGAGTCCTTTCATCCGCACAACCTGACCATGACCATGCTGGGAGCAGGCCTTCTCTGGTTCGGCTGGTTTGGCTTTAACGCCGGCAGCGCTCTTTCGGCAAATGGCGTCGCAGTCAATGCCTTTTTCACCACCCAAGTTGCCACCGGCGCAGCCCTGCTTTCCTGGTTGATAGCAGAATGGCTGGTGCAAGGCAAACCCACCACTCTGGGTGCTGCCTCCGGCGCCATTGCCGGCTTGGTTGCTATCA
>JAHJTI010000165.1 GCA_018829945.1 Pseudomonadota bacterium
AGACGGTAATAACCTGGTCCGGGGTCAGGATGATGCCCAGCGGCAGGGTGTCGTACATGTCCGGCCCGCGCAGCACCGGGAAATTGGTGAGCACCAGCATGCAGTTGTCTTCGATTTCGATACGGGAGCGTTCTTCCGAGTCCAGCGCGGCGCGGAGCAGGTCTTCCGGCACTCCGGTGGCTTGAGAAACGCTGTTGATTTCGTCCGGGGTCGGGTTGACCATCCGGATCCAGGACCTCGGGACCGGTCCACTGTCGGTGACGATCTGCAGCTGATGGTCAAAGCGCTTGTACACGGTAAGCATGTCAGTTCGCCTCCTGTTTGAGCGGAGTTTTGTCCGGCCCGCGCCGCATTATTATAGGCCGCCCACAGGCAAATCCGGAAATATTCCAGTCGTTTTCCAGGATTAAAGAGAAAAGAAGGGGAAAAAGGAATAGGGGATACACACCACCCCCGGACAACTCAATCCTGCAAAAGCTCTTTACTTGGTTTTGGAAACCCGTGTCAACCGAAAAGCTGGGCTATCAAGGAGATGCGTGGAACTCCCCGCGCAACCCGAGACAAACATGACAAGCATACGCTGTTAGCAAAAAAAAGGCGAGGAAAGGATATTTTCACCGAAGTTGAAAATATTTTCCCCGCCTGACGGGAAGTTTACGTCCTAATAATTGAAACGGTGCTTAAAATTCAGCATCGCGGTGGCCACATAATCGGTGCCCACCCCATACAGATTGACATCCTCATAGAGCGGAAGTCCATAGCTGCCATTCAGGCTGAAGTTGCCGCCCAGAGCCGAAAGAAACCGCCAACTGGCTACACCGGTCAGGAGAATCGACCTTCCGCCGCTGTTCTGTACCTTAACGCCGAAGTTTTCATTCTTGCCGGTCTCGGTGGCATCCAGTTCCAAGCCAAGCATCAGGTCGTAATTCGGGGTGTAATGAAGCGCCGCGCCGAGCTTGGTGACATCGCCGAAATCATAATCATCCCCGTTTTCTCGGTTGATCAGGTGGCTCAATTCCCCGTGAAGCCAGAAATCACCAAAACGAAGCGACCCCAGCAGGCCTGCGCCGAGATTGACGCTGCCGGTTCCCAACTGCAGACCGGGCTGAGTCCGAAAATTGGTGTCGAAATCGCCGGTGGGCAAGGTCATATTACCCATCACGCTAATAAACTTGCTGTAGTAATCGTCCCGCCAGAGGTTGTAGCCGAGCTTCAGATCGAGATCGGTGATCCCCTTATGCTTGGTGACTTTTTCGGAGCCATCCATCCGCATGTTTGAGGTCATGATCTTGTCAAGATCGGAAATCTTGGCGGTAACCGACAACCGGTCCGTAATGCCGTAATTTCCCATCAGCATAGGGCCGGAGGCTTCCATCTTGGCGGGAACCATCGGTGCGGTGGTGGCTGCCAGAAACTGGGCGGTGGAAACCTTGTCCGAGCCCATCATCAGATCATCCTTAACCATGGACATATAGCCCGCTCCAACGCTCACCGAGCCTTTTGGCGGAGGAACCGCCGAGTTGACCCTATTCGGCATGGTCATACCCATTGGAGAAATGGCCAGCAGAGCCTGAGAAAAGGTAAGCTCCTTGCCGCCGTGTTCGACCATGAATTTTTTAGCCCCTTCCTGATCGGCAAAGGCGATAATATTAGGGATCATATCCGGCACCAGATCGCTGCCGATCACGTAGACGGCCCCTTCCGCCGCAATCTCCTTGCCGCTCACCCAATCATGCACCAGAACCGAGGCAAAGGCTTCGACCCCGCCGGCGTCGGAAACCAATCGCAGCATGTCGGCTCCGCCGCAGGTTTTTTCGACCCGCCCATCCTTGCCGGTAATTATTGCGCTGGTGCTCTGGTATTGATCAATATACATTCCGCACAGACGGCAGCCCTCGCGCTCACCTGCCTGTGCCGCCGAGACCAGCATGAGCGCCGCTGCCATAACCATTCCAATTTTTTTGCCCATTGTATCCCCTTCACTATTTTACGTTTCCGTGTGAAAAAAGTTGAAGGGGCACGCTACCACAATGTGTCATGGGAATACATGCGACAAATTGTCGCAGCAGGACCATAGCAGGAAATGCGGCCGGTCAGGAAAAAACACATGGAATCTGTGAATACGGGCAATACGAATAAAAAAAGCGGAGCGTGTATGCCTCCATGAGACATGCACGCTCCGCTTCGGGGTACGAAAAGAAAACGGCGATCGGAATGAGGCTCTTCCCGGACATTTCCGGGGACAGACAGGAGGCGTTTTGTCCGCCCAAGTGTCCAGGGCAACAGGCAATTCCTTGCGCTTTTACCTGTAAAACTACCGGTTCACACTGTCCTGCTTTTCCGACCGCCCGGGAAAACGGGGCGGAAAGATTTCCGCCCCGAAAACCAGAACCACTACCCAGTTTAGATCCCGGTTACGGCTCCAAACCAGCTTGTGACAAGGGCAATGGGACCTCCCGCCGCGATAACCCCGGCAACGAGGCAACTCACCGACCACGCGCCCACCAACCCAGCCGCCATTGCGCCCAGGCCGACTACTGAGCCCTGCAAGATATCGGTGCCGATTCCGTCTGTTACCAACGCATTGCTTCGTGTTTTGGTCTTGACCATCTGTCCATTTTTCATATCGGGCCTCCTGAAAAATAATAGTGCTCTTACTTCCTATTATAAGAACTCCTGAACTCTGGTCAAGATATTTTTATATATAAAATCAAGCAGTTACATGCAAACCACAGGAGTAAAGATTGGCGTAAATAGCCGGTGGCATGATATCCACACACGGAATATTCGTCTGATTATTACAACTGTGGTTGGCAGAACGAGACGGGAGGCTAAAGCCCCTGCAGGGGACAGGCATCGCAGAGCGGATTATTTTTTTTGCAATATTCCTTGGCGAGGCGGACAAGAAGGGCGTGGTACTCGTTGAAAAGCTGTGTTTCCGTGGGAAGTTTTCCCAAAAACAGCTCCTGAATCTCCTCATACCCGGCGTCATCGGCGATAAGATCGTGCCGGAGGAGAATGCGATAGGTATAGGCATCCACTACGAACACCGGTTTGCCTGCGGCATAGAGCGTGATGGAGTCGGCGGTTTCCGGGCCGATCCCTTTGACGGCCAGCAGCTTCTCCCGAAGGGTGGCCCCGTCCTGATCTAAAAAAGTCTCCAGGTCCCCGCTGTCTTCGCGGATGGCGGCAAAAAGACCTTTAAGCCGTTTGGCCTTCTGGTTGTAATACCCGGAAGGCCGGATTTTCTCGGCAAGAAACTCAGTGGGCAAGGCTTCCAGGGCGGAAAAGGACAAAAGCCCCTCCCCCTTGAGCGCCTCGATGACCATGCTCACATTCCGCCAACTGGTGTTTTGGGTCAAAACCGCTCCCAGCATGATCTCGAAAGGGGTGTCCCCGGGCCACCAGTGCTGGGGGCCAAAATGATCGAAAAGGCGGGTATGGATTTCTACAATCCGGTTGGTCACGGTCTCGTTTGCACTCCCAAAGAATCAATCGGAGCGCATAAAAAGGAAATAAATGGCAATGGCCAGGGCGCCGATGAAGACTCCGGCCACAGGCAGGACCTTGCCCAACTGAAGCTGGCCGTTCACCACCAAACCCTGCATGTAACCGCTTCCGCTGAAAACCCAGAGGCCGAAACCAAGGCCTGTAATGACCAGGGTGTTCATTGCCTGTTTGTAGAGATTGTAGCAAATAAAAGCGCCAAAGGGGACCAGGAACCAGGTGTTCGTAAAAAGCCCCCCGGCATCCACCTCACGGAACTGTTGCGGCACATTGGTGCTGTTGACGAAATCGACAATCTGCCCCAGGAATTCAGTCATGGCGGTGCGTCCTCCCTCGTTGGTGATCAAGCCGTTACACAATAATTAAAAAATGGACGGTGTTCGCGGTGTCGGCCTACTTCTGCCGATCCGGTGCGGTGGCCTGCTTGTACACCTTGATCGCGCAGTATGAACCACACATGCTGCAGGCATCGCCCTTGTAGGAACTCCCTTCCTCCCGGAAACGCCGGGCTTTTTCCGGGTCGATGGACAGCTCGATCTGGCCTTTCCAGTCCAGATTGTTGCGGCACTTGGCCATGGCGATATCCTTGTCGATGGCGCCGGGCAAGCCCTTGGCGATGTCAGCGGCATGGGCGGCTATCCGGGAGGCCATGACCCCCTCGTGCACATCCTCGGCGCTGGGCAGCTTGAGATGTTCGGCCGGGGTGACATAACAAAGAAAATCAGCCCCTGCCGCTCCGGCGATGGCACCGCCGATGGCGCCGGTGATATGGTCGTAGCCCGGAGCAATATCCGTAACCAAGGGACCCAAGACATAAAACGGTGCGCCCTGGCAGAGTTGCTTCTGAAGCAGGATATTGGCTTGAATCTGGTTGAGCGGCATATGCCCCGGCCCCTCGACCATAACCTGCACCCCGGCCTCCCAGGCCCGCTGGGTCAGCTCGCCCAGGTGGATCAGCTCCTGAACCTGACCCCGGTCGGTGGCGTCAGCCAGACAACCGGGCCGGATCCCGTCGCCCAGACTCAGGGTGACTTCATGCTCCTTGAGGATAGCCAGCAGCTCATCAAAATGTTCGTACATGGGGTTTTCTTTTTTATTGTAGCTCATCCACTCGATGGTGAAGGAGCCGCCCCGGCTGACCACGCCCATAAGCCGCTGATGGTTGCGGACCCGATCCAGGGTGGAGCGTGTGATGCCGGAATGGATGGTCATAAAATCAACCCCATCCTGGGCCTGCTGCTCAATACCTTTGAACATCTCGGCAACCGTGACCTCGCCGATCTTTTTCTTCTGCTTTTCCACCACCTCGGCAATACTCTGGTAAATAGGCACGGTTCCCAAAGGAATGGGGCAGTTTTTCAAGATTTCACGGCGGATCTCATTCAGCTCGCCGCCCATGGAGAGATCCATCACCGCATCAGCCCCGGCCTTGAGGCAGACACAGAGCTTTTGCAACTCCTGGCTCACCTCGGGATAATCCTTGGAGGAACCGATATTGGCGTTGACTTTGGTGGACAATCCCTTGCCCACCCCAATGATCTTGTCGAAGTGGTGATTGTTGTTCTTGGGAATACAGATCGTTCCCTGGGCCACTCCCTGCATCAGGGTCTGGACCGTGATGTTCTCGTTGGCGGCACAATTTTCAAAAAGAGGGGTAAGCGTACCCCTGATCGCTTCTTCTCGAATGCTCATCACTCGTTCTCCGGTAACCCTCGGCGCAAGCCGGCAGGTGTTGACAGTAAAATAAAGGGAAATTCAAGACGCAAAAACATACCAGCGGCCCCTTGAGAATGCAACGGAAATGTGTAGGAATACAGGGGGAGAAAGCCTATAACACCCCGTGTTCATGGAGAATTTTAAGGCCTATACCAATAAGAACCAACCCGCCGATAATTTCGGCCCGGGCACCCAAACGCGAGGCCGCACCCAACAGACAGCCCAGTCGCAGACCGAGCGCGGTGAGTCCCGAAGCGACCAGACCGATTATCAGAGCCGGAAGCCAGACACTGACCTCCAGCACGGCAAAACTCAAGCCCACGGCCAGGGAGTCGATACTGGTGGCAATCGAAAGGGTGACGAGCATCCGTCCCCGGGTAGGGTCTGTCCCTTCGCCTGCCTCATGCTCCTCCCGGATCGCCTCCCAGATCATCTTGCTCCCCACGAATCCAAGAAGTCCGAAAGCGAGCCAGTGATCAAAAGTTTCGATATAGGAACGGACCGTGAGGCCGCCTAACCAACCAAGGATGTTCATCCCGGCCTGAAAAAACCCGAAATGAAAGGCCAGGCGAAACAGTTGCCGGGAATTGACCTGACAGAGGCTGACTCCGGCGGCCAGGGCTACGGCAAAAGCGTCTACAGCCAAGGCCAGGGCAATAAGCAGGATTGTGGAAAATTCCATGGAAGAGGCTGCGCGGATGTTGTTATGATCGGAAGTGATTCGGGTCGCGCCGCCAATTGACCATTTTTCTCCCGGGCTGGCAATAAAAAAGCCCGCGACAAAAAAAGAGCGGAATTCCCTTCAAGGTTTGGTATCATTACCTTAAATTGCCATTGTCTTTCGGCCCTGGCTTGTTGAACTTGCCCCACCCAAAAAGGTTGTGAATCATGATTAAAATAATGCTGG
>JAHJTI010000166.1 GCA_018829945.1 Pseudomonadota bacterium
CGCGCTTGCATATGCTGTATTCCTTTTTTTTATTGGGGTGGTGACGGGGCATCGTCCGGGTTACCGGGGGAAGCATCATCCGGATTGCCCGGAGGCGGAGCATCATCTGGATTACCCGGTGGCGGGGCATCGTCCGGGTTGCCGGGAGGAGCGTCATCGGGATTACCCGGAGGCGGAGCATCGTCTGGATTACCGGGAGGTGGAGCGTCATCCGGATTACCGGGAGGTACAGTGGCTGTGCTCATTTTTGATTTCAGCATGACAATACTGCTCTCCTGCTGCGCCGACATGACATTCATAGGCAAAAATATTCCAAAAACCAATATGGTCAATGTAAGGATTATTTCCGAGAACTCCTTCATGAGGTTGCTCCTATGCTGTAGGGAAAACGGCTGAACTCAATGGCCTGAACGCTTTTTAGGGCAGAGATAATTGAAAGAGGGGATAGATTTATTTATGCCTGAGACTTCTTTGAAAATAGATCTGTCCTCTTATCCCTTTGTTACTATTCAAAGCTGTTTTTGATAATTACCTCATTAAGATCTAGCTGTCCCGGACGCGCCCACGGCTCTTTTGTTCCCTTGCCAATTGCCACAAACATTGCAATTACATGGTCGGCAGGAAGACGAATAAGTTCGGCAACTTTTTCGAAATCGAAACCATCCATCGGACATGAATCGTAGCCCATTGATTTTGCCGCAAGCATTAATGTTTGTGCTGTGATACCACAGGATCTCATGGCCTCGTCTCTCTGAACTTGCTCTTTCCCTCGATAATACTTGTCGATAGCTGGAACCATAAACTCCTGGACTTCTTTTGGGGCATTGATCCAGTATCGATGGGGCTGCTTCTCCCAGGATTTCATATCGGCACAGAGAACAATGAATAACGAAGCATCTGTCACTTGTGCTTGATCCCAAGCCACTTCCCTGATTTGTTTCCGCAATTCAGGATCAGTTACCACAACAAAACGCCAGTTTTGAATATTGAACGCCGTAGGAGCAAGAATGGCGAGAGACAATAGCTCATTAACTTCCTCAGACGTCATGCTGTGGTTTGCATCATAATGCTTAACAGCCCGACGTGTTCGTATTGCTTCTTTTGTTCTCATGCTTTCATTCTTCCTTTGTTTTTGCTACATACTTTGACGTGCACGTTATCCAGATGGCTGAATTGTACCGCTTTGATCTTAAATTCCGTTGAGTAACGTCTGGTTTTCTTGGGGTTGTTGTACCTGGGCATTTTTTACCTCCGATTTAGTTAGACTTTTATGTCCACTAAACCGGGGGAGGTTCAGGGTTAAGATGTGTTGATTGTTTGTTGTTAAGCGACAACAAAGGATATACTCGAACCTCATTAGCTACACGACACAACTCTATCATGGATGCAATATGTTCTTCCTGGCTTACGTGTTCGCTGTACAAGAACAGAAAATGAGAACATAACGCCAGATCAAACTCCTTGTCCTTAAATGGCAATACTGGCAGTGAGGCATTTATATATCTTTCGACCTCTTTTCCTGCTTCATAGTCACTTAGAAACTTTTCCATTGCTTCCATTCTAGTTTTACCGAGTTCTTCAAGACAGCGAATATTATTCCACACGTAGTCATTCTTGTTTTTTAACATTTGTTCCATTATTTCAGAATAAACCTCATCAATTCTAGATTTTATTTGTGTTTCTTTGAATTGATATATTGGATCAACTGAAGTTATTCTTCCTCCAGATTTTGTCAGCTCTGCATTAAAACAAGCTGGGCCATCACCACAGCCAAGTATTTTTTTATCTAGGTCAGCATCTGTCAACGAGAACATTTCTTTGTATTCGTTAAATGATCTTCCCCAGGGGACTGCTTTCGATAATTCCATGATTTCTTCTTTTGTGTATAATAATATTATCGCGCTAGCTCGAGGTGATTGTTTCTGCTCGTTTTTTGGCCCTTTAATTGATCTTTCCGGGCTACATTGCGCATTTTTTCTTTTAAATAGCCACATGTCCACCCCTTATGGGGGGTGTGATGTCGCCAGCTATATAATTCCGGCTAAAAATGATCGGGAAGTTATCTGTCTACCTGACACCATGGAGCAATTCAAGAATATATTATTTCCACCCGGCTGGGGGAAATAAACGAGGTCTGGGAATATGTGGGAAGAGTCCTGATCGCCAGACCTATTCAAGGCAAATCTTTACTTCTTTTTTCCCCGCCATCCTTGTATGCTGTGCGGAAATCATCTCAACCAACAAGGGAGCATATCCATGAAAATTACCTTCCACGGCGCTGCAAAAACCGTTACCGGCTCACAGCACCTCCTTGAAGTAAACGGCAAGCGCATCCTTCTGGATTGCGGGCTCTTTCAGGGCAAGCGAAAAGAGGCCTTTGAGCTCAACCGGACCGGGTTTTGCGCGGGCAAGGATCTTGATTGTCTGATTCTTTCCCATGCCCATATCGATCACTCCGGCAATATCCCCTGTCTGGTTAAAAAAGGGTTTGAAGGCGATATTTTTTGCACCTCGGCCACCCGCGATCTTTGCGCGGTGATGCTCATGGACAGTGCCCATATCCAGGAGCAGGATGTAAAATTCACCAACAAATTGCGTAAAAAGAAGAACCAGAAAGAGTTTGAGCCTCTATACACCAAGGAAGACGTGGTCGCGGCCATGGATCAGTTCGTGGGCGTCAGCTATAACCGTAAGCGGGAGATTCTTCCCGGCGTGCACCTAACCCTGGTGGATGCCGGCCACATGATGGGCAGCGCCAATGTGATCCTCGACATTCATGATCAGGAAAAGGGCCGTGATGTCCGGCTGGTTTTCAGCGGGGATATCGGTCGGGCCGGGATTCCTATTATCAAAGACCCCGCTGTTTTGAGCGAAGGCGCCGATATCCTCATTATGGAGAGCACCTACGGGAACCGGCAGCATCCGCCGTATCCGGAGGCGGAGCGGGAGCTGAAACGGATCGTCAACGATACCTATCAACGCGGCGGTTCGCTCCTGATCCCCGCCTTTGCCGTGGGGCGGACCCAGCAGCTGGTCTATGCCCTGCACAAGTTGTTTTTGAAACGCGACATTCCCAACATGCCCATCTATGTGGACAGCCCTCTTGCCACCCGGGTTACGGATATCTTCCGGCTGCATCCCGAAACCTACGACAGCGATATCCGGGAGTTTTTATTGAAGGACAATCACAGCAACCCCTTCGGCTTTGATACCCTGCGCTATACCCAGAGTGTGGAAGACTCCAAGGAGTTGAATTTTCTGAGGGAGCCGGCGATTATCATCAGCGCCAGCGGCATGATGGAGGGCGGTCGCATTCTGCATCACCTGCGCAAGCGCATCAGCGACGAGAAAACCACCATTCTGGTCACCGGCTGGCAGGCGCCCAATACTCTGGGGCGCAAGATTGTCGAAGGGGCGGAAACGGTACGGATCTACGGCGAGGAATTTCCGTTGCGGGCCACGGTGGAAACCCTGACCGGTTTCAGCGGTCATGCCGATCGGGATGGGTTGCTGGCCTGGGCCGGAGCAATGCAAAAGAAACCGGCCCGCACTTTTGTGGTGCATGGCGAGGAAGAGGTGGCCGATATCTTTGCCGAGAGTCTGCGTCAGGAGTTGGGCTTTTCGCAGGTTGATGTCCCGGAGCCGCACCAGAGTTTTGAGGTGTAAGGTCCGTTATTGTTTCCGTTTCCGTTCGCGGTGAGCCTGTCGAATCGTGGTTCCCATGCTTTGTGGGCCTTCGACAGGCTCAGTCCGAACGGATTAATGTTGCCCTGTGGGCCTTCGACAGGCTCAGGCTGAACGGTATAATGTAATTGTTGTGACGGGGCGATCCACTCGTGCTCGCCCTTGCCTCTGCGCCAGGCTCCGGACTAAAAATCTCACCGAAGCGTCTCCTGTTGTCCACCCGCCATGCCCCCTGTCTTAGGAGGCATGGTTTTGATGTGCACATCCCGCTGCGGAAAGGGTATTTCAATGCCCTGCTCATGGAATGTATCCCAGATATTTAAGAGAATTTCACTTGTCACGTTTTTGATCCCGTTGGCCGGATCGTCGATCCAGGCTTGCAATTCAAGATCGACGGAGCTGTCGCCAAAGCCGATGAGCAGGCAAATGGGCGGCGGGTCCTGGATGATCCTTTCCGCCTTGCCTGCTGCTTTTTCGCAAAGGGTCATGGCCTTGCGCACATCCGAACTGTAGGCGATCCCCACTGGAATTTTTAAGCGTACTGTGCTGTTGCTGAACGACCAGTTTTCCACCTGTTGGGTGATCAGGTCTTCATTGGGGATCAGGAATTCCTTGCCTTCCTGGGTGATGAGCGAGGTGTAGCGTGCGCCCAGCGAGTTTACCCAGCCATAGGTCTCGCCCACTGTGATGACATCACCCGGCTTGATGGATTTGTCCAGCAGGAGAATGATGCCGCTGATCAAGTTGGAGGCGATTTTTTGCAGACCGAAGCCGATTCCCACACCAACCGCACCGGTAAAAATGGTAAAGGCCGTGAGGTCGATACCGACGCTCCGCAGACCGATCAGTATGGCGGCACCGACAAGCGCAAACTTTGAAAGCTTTATAAAAAGTACCTGGATGGACGGAGAAAAGGTCGAGTTTTCCTGTATCCTTTTTTCGAAAAGACGGGAGAGGATGCGGGCTCCCCACAGCAGCAATACCAGGGTCAACAATCCTTCGAGTACGGTGAGGATGGAAATGCGCAGTTCGCCGAAATTGAAGGCCATACGATCAAGTAGATTAACAGTCGGTCCCAGCAACCCCATGATATTGAGGGCCGCGAGGGTCCAGGCGATGACCGCAAACATTCTGATTCTGGCGGTGTTTTCGAAAAGTGAGGAGGCGGTCTGGAGAATGACCCAGACCGCAAGCAGATTAACGACAATGACAAGCAGATTGTGCGGCCATTCAGCCTGGATGGCAACCAGTAGCGAAAGGATCTGCAGGAAAAGCCAGAGTAGAGGCGAAGCCACGGGCAGCAGGGCGGAAAGTGTGTGGGCGAACCGTTTTTGGGCCAGGTCGGAATCTGGAAATTTCCGTTTGATTCTATTGCCGACCAGAATGGCTATCAGCAGGGCGCAGACAATCACCAGCGCCTGGATAAGGTGGTCATAGGTCAGGACATACCGGAACAGCAAGTCGGTGATGGCCTGAAGTTTTTTTTCGCTGAAGAGGGAAAGCCAGAAGGTTTTCATGTGAGCTGTTTCCATATGAGAAATGGTTCAGGCTTTGCTTCCATCACGGTAGAGGCAACAGCCCCTATCCGAAGCCGTGTAATAATCACATTTGTCATGGCGGTGGAAGAAACGGCATGCAGGGTGCCGGAACAAAGCAGGCTGGATACCAATGGTTATTTCGTAACGGTCCTTAAGTATAACAGTAATACAAGAACGAGCAGAGAAAAAAGCGTAATCGGGATGCCGGCTTTGGCGTGTTCCTTAAAGCTGATTTCGACATGAAATTTCTTCGCCTGCTCGATGACGATGAGATTGGCGATTGCTCACAGCAAGGCAATGCCGCCGGTACGGTCGCATCAGGCCTGGGATACGGCCGATGGCTACGCCGAGACAGGTTACGATAAAGATGATAATGGCGAGATCGGGCATGTGATATCATCCAGGTAAAGAGGAGTAGCAGGGAATTACGATTTTTCCTGCTGCGTTTATATCCACAAGGACTTGGGCAATGCACAGGGTATGTGTGTGTCTTGGGAAAAGATTTAACCGTAAGATACGGCGTTGCCTTTGCGGTCCACGGGAGCGTGCCAATGGGAATCTTATCTTGGGCTCTGGCGTTTCGGTCCAGGCAGGCCTGTGTCTGTGTCAGTAATTTGACAGACCTGCCCTTGACACCGACTGGGGGCGCACTTACGGTATCTGCAGTGCAGAGCGGGGGCGTTCGACCGGTTATTTTTTCTTAAGGAGCAACGGATATGCAGTTTGATAAATTTACGACGAAATCACAGGAAGCGGTGCAGGCGGCCCAGAGTCTGGCCCAGGGCAAGGGACATCAGGAGTTGCAGCCCGAGCATCTCATGAAGGTTCTTCTGGAGCAGACCGATGGGGTTGTGGCGCCTATCCTTCAAAAGATGGGGGTAGACCCGGCCTTGCTTCGGCAGGAGATGGATGCGCTGCTGACCAAGCTGCCCCAGGTGAGCGGCGGCGGGTATTCTCAGGTCTATGCCGGCAAACGGTTTCAGGCCTTGCTGGACAGGGCTTTCAAGGTGGCAGGCGAGATGCAGGACGAGTACGTCAGTCTGGAGCATCTGATTCTTGCGGTGCTCGATGACAAGGATTCCTCCGTGGCCCAGGCCTTTAAGCGCAAAGGCGTCAGCCGGGAGGCTTTTTTACAGGCCCTGGTCGCCATTCGCGGCAACCAGCG
>JAHJTI010000167.1 GCA_018829945.1 Pseudomonadota bacterium
CTCAAGCCGGGCGCCAAACTCCTGCTGAGCGATCCATTCGGCTCCATTGCCTACAAAGGTCCCGGCATGTTCATCGCCGGCGGGGCCGGCATCACCCCGTTTCTGGCAATTATCCGGCAATTGGCTGCCGATGATACACTGTCCACCAATTCGCTGGTCTTTTCCAACAAGACCCCAGAGGACGTGATCTGCGAAAAGGAACTGCGCCACTACTTCGGCGACCGCTGTCACCTCCTGTGCACCCGCCAGAAGGCGCCGGGCTACGAAAGCGGCCGCATCGACCGGAACTACCTGGAGCGGACACTGCGCTCTGCCGATAAATACTGCTATGTGTGCGGGCCGGAACTCTTTGTCACGGAAATATCCGGTGCCCTCAAGGATCTGGGCCGCTCGGCGGAATCCATCGTCTTCGAGGAATAAACGCTGCCCGCTACCGCCCCCGCAAAACTTGTACCTTGAGGTGAATCGTGCCAGAGAAGCAATCAGTCGGCCTGCGCGAAAAAGGCATCGATGTCCCCTACGAGCGGCTCGACCCGGAGACCTTGCGCAATCTGATCGAGGAGTTTGTCACCCGGGACGGGGCGGATTGGGCGGAGGCTGGCGGGACGCTGGAGGAGAAGGTGGGGCAGGTTATGCAGCAACTGCGAAGCCGGAAGGTGAAGATCGTTTTTGAGCTGAATTCGGAAACAACGAATATTGTGGTCAACCGCTGAAGCGCAGGGAGTCACAGTTGCTCCGGCGCGGTCACACTGCTTTGGGGGAAGCGGCATAGTATGAAAAAAACGGGACGCTATACAACCACGGGCCTGGTTGAGAATCAGTACGAGGATGGCTCTAACGGGCTGGTTCTCAAGAATGCCCTACATATACAGGACAAGCAGGTCATCGAAGAAGTCGAAACCAGGGAACTCTATCGGGTTACTGATTGGTTGACAGAGATATACGATCAGAACCACAGGTTCACCGCGGCCGATATCTGTGCCATGCATAAAAAATGGCTCGGTACGGTTTACGAGTGGGCGGGAAAGTACCGTCAGGTAACGATGAGCAAAGGGGGCTTCACCTTTGCCTTGCCAAAAGTTATTCCGCAATTGATGGCGGATTTCGAGAAAAACGAACTGGGTCGATTTACCCCATGCAATTTCAAGGACCAAGCGGAGCAGGTTCAGGCCCTAGCGGTTGTGCACACGGAACTTTTGCTTATTCATCCTTTTCGGGAAGGAAATGGCAGATTGTCACGGCTGCTGGCAACGCTCATGGCCCTGCAGGCCGGATTGCCGCCCTTGGATTTTAGCGAATTTGAAGGGCAGCGGAAGGAGGAGTATTTTGCCGCTGTCCGGCAAGGCATGGCCAGAGACTACCTTCCAATGGAGAAAATCTTTACTGCGGTGATTGCTCGGACTCTTCATGGGTATGAGGAGAAGTAGCCGTTGCCCCGGTGACCTTTTCCTTGGCGACATGGATGCCTTCGATGGCCGAGGAGGATGCCACGCTGGACCACAGCCCTTTTTCCCGCACGAGCAGGGTTTTCAGGTAGGGATTGGTTTCTTTCAGGCTTTTCGTTCGCATGGGTTTACTATACCAGAAACAAGGCAATAACACACTTGATTCATGGCCTGAATCGTTTTCCAGACAAACCATACGAGGTTGCGTGTGACGTCCCTATCTTTTCCCGGCCCAGTATGTCGCTGATCACTCTCTGGCTGGAAAGCCTGCGCACCCCCTGCCCCCGGTATCTCCGACGGATGGGTTTTCTCCGTGAACAGCTGGCCATCGAAGACCGTTACCAACGAAACCGCGCCAGCTGGGAGCCGCATCTTGCATGCAGCCGCAATGCCATTCTTGCCGCGGCCGATTCCTGCGAACAACACCGCACCGCCCTGATCCTGGGGGGCGGCCTGATCAACGACATCCCCCTGGCCGAGCTGGCCGAACGTTTCCAGCAGGTGGTCCTGGCCGATATCCTGCACCTGCCCCGCAACTGTCGCAAGGCCGAGGCCGTGGCCCTCAACATCACTTGTCTTGATTTTGATTGCACCGGAGCGGTGGAGAAACTGTACCAAGCAGGCAACACCCTTGCCGACGAACCGGCGATAACCCTTTTCCGCCACGCCTCCCCCACCCTGCCCCCTGATCTCACTTCGGGCTGCGACCTCACCGTCTCCGTGAATCTTGCCTCCCAGCTCGGGTACCTGCCGGCCAAGTGGCTAGCAAAAGGGCGTCCCCGGGATGAGGAGTTTTCGCTGCACCTCCGGAGGGCCGCAGCGCTGCGTCACCTCGAATGGCTGCATACTCTGTCCGAAGTGCGTCTCCTCATTGGAGACCGCGCCCTGGTGGTACGAGAATTGGATGAAAGCGAGGTGGAACGGGAGGTTATTCTGGGGGAGGGGGATCTGGAGCCCCCTTGTGATAGTTGGGTTTGGCGTTTCGCCCCAGCCCCGGAATGGGATAGGCGGTACCATCTGGAACTTGAGGTTGGCGCCTATCTTCTCGGGAGGCGGCCATTTCGATCGCCCGAGGATATCAAATAAATCCGTCCTGGATTTTCGTTTCTTCAACCGTCCATTCCCTAGCCCCTCACCCTTTGCCACCATCTATCAGACTTCTCACGGTTTGCAAAAACGTGTCGATTTCATAGGGTTTGTGGAGCAGGGCCTTGATGCCCCAAGCCCGGATATGCTCCTGGGTGATCGCCTCCCTACCGGTTATCAGCATGATGGGCAGGGCTGGATCAATCTGCCTGATCCGGGCGGCCAGTTCATCGCCTTGCATGCCCGGCATTTCATAGTCGGTGAGCACCAGAATGCATTGCTTGCCCGCACCCCTGATCAATTCCAGGGCCTCAAAACCGTTGGCCGCCTCCCGGACCGCAAAATTATCAACCTGTAAGACGATGCGCTCCAAGCTGCGGTTGGCCGGATCGTCATCCACCACCAGGACCCATTGGCCCTGGTCGGTTATCTGTTGGCCGGACTGCTGATACATGAAGCTGGTTGTCGGCCAGCCAGGCACATTGCTTTCCATTGGATCGAGTTCCATGCTCTGCCTCCCGTGGTTTCATGGGTTGGTTAGGCGTTTGTGCAAAAAAAATTGGGGATGTATTAAGTGGATATCCTGAAGGGTTGGGGTTTTCTATGATCCAAAGGCAGCCCGAGCCGTTTTGCTGGGACACGGCCACGCTACCTCATTTTTTTTGCAATCCACTGCCCTGCCATTGGGCATGAAAAATTGTGTTTTTTCTTCCCACTGGGTATTATGTCTAAATTGATATAAAATTCAGCATCTTATATTACGTTTGTAAATATTATTTCACGAACGTAATTAAAAGTCAAGAATAAAATTCCATATGTGAACTATGTCATTTGAAATTATTTGGGCGCGCATACAAGAAGAAACCGGCATCAAGAGCCAATATGACCTTGCATCAAAGATCGGCCTTTCTCAGCCCGTTATCTCGAAATACAAAAACAAGAACACATTCCCAGTTGAGTGGGC
>JAHJTI010000339.1 GCA_018829945.1 Pseudomonadota bacterium
ATCTCGGTAATACACTGGCCGAGAAGATCATAATTTTCCGCGGAGTCGGCCAGTTCTCCCATGATGAATTTTTCAAGAGCCCCCTTGAAAGCGGCGGCCATACGCTGAATAACCACCGGCGTATCCGGAGCGGCTTGCCCAGGTAACAATTTCTCGGTCAAATCAAGCAATTCTCCGACAATGGAAAGATCGCCCGGCTCAATCATCAAAATCTTCAAGGCCATTTCATCCAGAAGATCGGACAATGGTTTATGACCATCTGTCATACATGCACTCCTCAAACAAGAAAAATAACTTCGCATCACTCGGGAAAACGTTCACCGCCCGCTGAAAACAAATACGTAGTATCATATTATGCTTTCATATAGCGCAAACATCAATAAATATTGCAAGTTTTTTCTTGCGGGGCCACAGGCACAACCCCGTGGCCCCGCATGACACTCTTGTTTTCGCGCAACGACGACTGAATATAACATAACTCACTGAATTTTATTTAAAAATCCTCAAAATCATCGCCCATGGGGATGATATCTTCAGGCTTGGCCCCTTTTGCCGGTGCTTTTTTCAGCGCGGGCGGAAGGGCTTTTCTTGCCGGAGGTGCTATCTTTTTGGCGCTGTATTGCGCCTGGGAGGGTGGTCGCTGCAACTTGGTGCTTTCTTTGCGTGCCTTTGCCGGTGCGTCAGCGCCACCCGCCATAACCAGCAACTCTCCCACAGAACCTTTCATCATCTCCGCCTGGGCGCTCAACTCTTCAGAGGCAGATGCGGATTCTTCCGCTGCCGCCGCGTTGCTCTGGGTTACGGTATCGATCTCATGGATGGCCTTGGTCACCTGGGTGACAGCGCTGGCCTGCTGGCTCGCGGCCCCGGCAATCTCCGAGATGATCGTGCCGATTCTGTTGGTGGATTCAGCGGCGACATTAAAAGACTCACTGGTTTCCTTGACCAGAGCGCTGCCGGTGTTGACCTTCTGCACCGTGCCCTCGATGAGATTCGAGGTGTTTTTTGCCGCCTCGGCAGCCCGCATGGCCAGATTACGAACCTCATCGGCCACCACCGCAAATCCGGCCCCTGCCTCACCGGCCCGGGCTGCCTCAACAGCGGCATTCAAGGCCAGCAAGTTGGTCTGGAAAGCGATCTCGTCGATGGTTTTGACGATCTTCTGGGTTTCGGCGCTGGCACTTGAGATTTCCTGCATGGAGGTTGTGAGCTTTTTCATGGATTCATCCGCGCTTTTGATCACAGAGTTGGCCTCCTTCATCAGACCATCTGCTTGTTGGGCATGTTCCGCATCCTGCTTGATCATAGCGCCGACCTCCTCCAGGGAGGCAGAGGTTTCCTCCACCGCTGCCGCCTGCTGGGAAGCGCCTTCCGCCAAAGTTTGACTGGAAGATGAAACCTCCCCCGCCGCTGCGGCGACCTGTTCGGCCCCCTCTTGAAGCGACAAGCTCACCTGCATGATGGCCGAAGAAACCCCTCGAACAATAATAAAGGCCGCCACCAGCCCGAAGCCCATAGCCGCCAAGGCAATCACTCCAACCAGTATCCGTGTTTTTGCCGCGGCACCCAGCATGGCCTCGTCGGAGATCAACTGACCTTTGGCCTCTTCCCGGATTTTGTTCAGCAGACCTTGCACGGCCTGCAACGACGGCAGGGTCTGCGTGTTGTACACTTCCAAAGCGTCGCTGGTTCCGCCGCTGGCAAGGCTTCCCTGGATGGCTACCGCAGATGCATGGAGTTTTTTATGCGGGCCCTCAATCTCGGAAAAAAGAGGCTTGAGCGCCGGGAGCAACTGTTCGGCATGTTTCCGCCCATCCCCGTAATACCATTTACCGAACCCGCATTTAGTGGAATCGGTCTCCACCTTCAACTCGGTGCCACCCTTGAGCAATACGTCGGATACCTTTCCCGCCCAATTGAGATGGTCCACCTCCCGTTGCGCAAGTTCAGCATTGAGACGCCCTCCCTCAATCACCTCTTCGGCGTTGCCCACTATACTGCCAACCCCAAAGAAGCTGCTCAACGAAAGCGCAACGACCATAAGCAATACCAGACCAAACCCGAAAGAAATCCTTTTACCGATACCCATGCCTCTCCAGTTCATTTTCGCCTCCTTGAACAACATTTATTTTCACAATTTTCCCAACTACACCGTTGACATCAAAATATCAGCACTGCCAGTCGCACTCGCATATAAGACTTCAAGTAATAATTAATGAAACGTATCTTTATGTGTATTGTAGAGCAAATAGGGTGCCATTAACCAAGAAATATTCAAAAAACCAATATCATACTAAAATTAAAGGGAATTTTAGACAGACTGATCGGGATGGCAAGACAGGATCTACGACACAAATGTCGCTCTTCTCTGCCCAGAATTAAGAGGAAAAAGACGGTTGAAGAGAGAAAACAGCTTATATTCTAATGGAAAAGAGGGTGCGACATTGGGGTCATGGGCGAACGACCTAAATGTCGCCAACTTGCAATATTCTTTGGACAGGCGAGCACTTCATTTCCTTTCCTGTCTAGGACCAAACAGCGATTATAATCAAGCAACCAAACACACGATAACAGATTGAAATTGTACACAAAGGCAGGAAAAACCTTGGGCGATCCCATGTTTTTTCATTGCAGGAAGAGGGGTTGTCCTGTAAAAGTGCCTGAGCGTTATTTGGGTGTTTTTTGATCGTTTTTACTGGAAAAACTTGACGGATTGGCCTGTCAGCAGAAACCTTTCGATTATCTCCCCCCCGGCACTTCAAGCGGGTTGACGCCAAATAATTTAGGGAGCCGTTGCTGGATAACTATTCTAGTTTTCACCATTTGTTGCGGCTTCGTCGGTCAGTATCGGCGTTCAATATGATGGCCATTTTTAAACGACGACTTGTCGCAGCAGGGACATACGGTTTGCATACTTCTTCAAAAATCCTCAGGCTCCTCTCTTATCCCCTTGCCAGAATTTTCCTGATACTGGCGATTGCAGTACTGAGCTTGGGCGGCATCACTGCCTGCGCTCCACTCGAAAATTCCGGCGTTACAGCAATCGGACCGGAAACCATATCCCGGCCGAAGGAACAGAAAACCGCCTCATATTCCTTGAAGCAAGAAAACGCCTCCCTCCCTGAAAAAAAGCCTCTCCCGGAAGCGGAAGAAGCGGATCCGCAAGCGCTCAAACTTGCGGTGAGCCCGGAGATAAGTGAACTGGCACAACTCAGCGCCTGGGATGTGCTTCCATTGCTCACCACCGGTGAGGAAACAGAATCCTATGACTTTCCGATCACCATCAATGATCAAGTCGAGTACTACCTGAATTATTTCCAGAACCGCCACCGCAGGACCTTTGCCATCTGGCTTGCCCGCTCGGCCCGGTATCTGCCCATGATAAAAAAGGAGCTTGCCGAGGCAGGGTTGCCTCTGGACCTGGCCTATCTTCCCATGATTGAAAGCGGCTTCAACACCACGGTCTCTTCCCGGGCCAGTGCGGTTGGGACCTGGCAATTCATGCGTGCCACCGGACGCAGCTATGGTCTGGCGGTCAACGATTATGTCGACGAGCGGCGCGATCCGGTAAAATCGACCAAAGCGGCAGTGGCTTATCTTTCGAATCTGTACAAGGAATTTGATTCGTGGCATCTGGCGGTCGCCGCCTATAATGCAGGGGAAGGAAGAATCCGGCGGGCCATGAAACAGTCCGATGCCGACGATTTTTGGGAGATTGCCCAAAGCCAGTATATCCACTCGGAAACAAAACTCTACGTCCCGCAGCTCATCGCCGCCATCATGATTGCAAAGGATCCGGAGAAATACGGCTTTGACAACATTGAATATGAGGAGCCGCTTGATTACGAGACCGTCCATGTGCCCCGCGGGACCTCGCTTAAGGCGGTTGCCGTGGCCTGCGGTCTTCCCGACGAGGAGATTCTCGCCCTCAACCGGCACCTGTCCAAAGCCATCACCCCGCCATCTGAAGCGGATTATCCGTTACGGGTGCCGACCGGCAAGAAGGATCTGGTGATCAAAAACCTTCCCAAGGTCCGTTCGGTCAAAGTAATCGAGTTTGATGACCACGTGGTCAAGCGCGGAGAAACCCTGACCACCATCAGCCGGAAATACAAATTGAGCAAAACCACCCTGCTCAAGGCAAACAATCTCCAGTACGAAAGGCTTTCCCTGGGACAACGCCTGAGAATACCTTCCCAGACGACTGCCTACAAGTTGAGCGATGAACCACTGCATTTGGCCCAGGCCGGGGCCAGCGTCAACTTGTTTTCCATACACATGGAGCCGTCCGACACCCAGAGAAAAAAGAAAAAAAAATCCAGCAGTTCTAAAAAAGAAAAACGTCCGGAAAAATCTAAAAAACGGGTTTCTGCTTCACCGGCAAAGGTAAAGAAACCTGCAAGCCCTGCCAATAAAGAAAAAGCGAAAAAATCTCCGGCGCCATCGCCCAAAAACACCGGCTCCGACAAGAAAAAATAACGTTTCCGACAACAGACACAGGCTTGAGGATCGGATGAAACTTCAAGGTAAGACTGCCCTTGTTCTCGGAGGGGCCAAGGGGATCGGCAAAGCCGTTGGTATCGCTCTGGCCAAGGCCGGGGCCACGGTTATCCTCACCCATTATGACTGGCCCGACGAAGCAGCCCGCATGCAGGCGGAGCTTGGCGCCATCGGCAGCAAGCACCTGGCGATCAAAGTCGATCTGCGCGATCCTGCCGCCATCCAGGAACTTTTCTCCACCATCCGGGCGCGATACACCACTCTCCACATCCTGATCAACAATATCGAGCGCGGCGGCATGCCGATTGTCCACGGCGCCTACACCCCGGAGCAGTGGGAACTGGAAATGGCCACTACCCTGCGGGCCAAGTGGTGGGTCATGCGCTCCGCCCTGCCCCTTTTGCAGAAAAACCCGGAGGCCGCAGTAATCACCCTTTCTTCCATTGCCGGCATTGTCGGCCGTTCCGGTCCGGCAGGACTCATCTTCAACGACGGATACAGCGCAGCCAATCGCGCCATATCCTCCTTTACGGAGACATGGGCCAGGCAAGGCGCACCCGCAGTGCGGGTTAATGAATTGATGCTGGGGTTTTTTGAAACCAGACATGCGGAGCAGACCCGGGGCTGGGACCTGCTCAATGCTGAGCAGCAGGATGCCATCCGCAATCATATCCTGCTGAAACGGACAGGAAGGATCGAGGAAATCGTTGCAGCAATTTTCTTTCTGCTGCAGGACGCCACTTACATGACAGGCGCGGTGTTACGGATGGACGGCGGCTATGTGCTGGGCGGCGAGGAAATCCCGCCCATGCCCCATGGGGTGGAATAAAAGAAGGACAGAAGAGCGGATATTTTCTTCTTGCCTTGCGGGATGATAAAGTTGTGAAGATAAAAAATGTTCCGGACTGTGCTTCGACAGGCTCAGCATGAACGGATGTTACCGTAACGTATTGATGTTCCGGACTGTGCTCCGACAGGCTCAGCACGAACGGATATTGTCGTAACGTATTGATATTCCGGACTGTGTTTCGACAGGGCTCTCCTGAGTTTGTCGAAGGGCTCAGCACGAACGGATATTGTCGTAATGCATTGATGTTCCGTTCGTGCTGAGCCTGTCGGAGCACCTTTTTTTGCGACCTGCAACCCTAACGCTTGTTCGCAAAGAAACCCTTACTTCTTTTCCAGACCCATTCTGACGAGCAGGTCCTCAACCGCCCATTTCGGAATCTGATGCAGGACCAGTTCCACGGCTTTGGCTTTCATATCGTCTTCATTTTTGGGAATTCCACCCTCGCTGGCTGCCATTTCGGCAAAAATATCTTCGGCATCAAACCAGCATATTTCCTGATCGTTAGTACCATATACGGTCAACACCCGCCGGTTGGTTTCCTGGAGATGTTCCTCCTCCATCACTGCCCCAACCAACTTCTTGGCCACTTCATAGGGAATGCACTGCGTCTCTTCCGCGCTCATTATGTTCTCCTTATTTTTGGGGATATACAGCCGCATTCAATACTGTATTTTTCTGCGTTTTTCAACCATTCCCTACCCTTTCCCTCAGCAGTTTTCCGCCTTGACGGCTTCCAGACGGGCTGGTAATACAAAGCATCTCTTACTTAAAGGTTTCTCATGCATCACGAGACATTCATGCGCCTTGCCCTGCAACAGGCGCAACTGGCTTTGAACAACAACGAATTTCCGGTGGGCGCCGTCATTGTTGCGGAAGACGAGCCCGTGGCCTCGGGCAGACGCGAAAACAGCCGGGATGAAACCGCCAACGAGCTGGACCACGCCGAAATCGTCGCACTCCGCGACCTGCTTGGCCGCAGGCCGGATATCGACCGGAAGACCCTGACGGTCTATTCCACCATGGAGCCGTGCCTCATGTGCTACGCCACCATGCTGCTCAACGGCATCCGCACCTTTGTCTATGCCTATGAGGACGCCATGGGCGGCGGCACATCCTTGCAGCTTGCCCACCTCACCCCTCTGTACCAAGGCATGGAGACTGAAGTGCGCATTCTGCCCAATATTCTGCGACAGGAAAGCTTGACTCTTTTCAAAACCTTTTTCACCAGCACGGAAAACAACTACTGGCAGGACAGCCTGCTGGCAGAATACACCCTGGCCCAACCCTGAGCAGTCGCGCCATGAACCCGCCTGTCGCCAAAACCCTGCACTTCAAACCGCACGAGCGCAACATCTTCTTCCACATTCTTACCGCCTGCAATCTCTCCTGCAAACATTGCTACATCAACCCGGACCAGCACGGCACCGCCACCGTTTCCCGTAAAACCATGGAACAATGGCTCGCGCTTTTTTATGATCCCCAAAAAGAAAGCAACGTCATTTTCCTGGGCGGCGAACCGACTCTGCATCCGGACTTGGTGCACGGCATCCGTTATGCCAGGAATCTTGGTTACAAAACCATCACCGTGGACTCAAACGGCTACCTGCATCACGACCTGCTCAACACGCTCAACCCAAACGAAGCGGTACTCAGCTTCAGCCTGGACGGGCCAAATCCTACCATCAACGATGCGCTGCGCGGAATCGGGGTTTTTGCCACCTGCACAGCCAACCTGCAAAAGGCTATTGCCCTCGGCTTTGAGGTGAGCGTGATCTACACGGTGAGCCACCTGAACATCGAACATCTCCAGGAGATGCCCGAGCTTTTGGAGCGGTTGGGTTGCAAGCGATTTTTTATTCAGGTCATCGGTCTGCGCGGCAAATCGGCAAGCGCACATGAGGCTCGGCTACAGGTCACCCCGGAAGAATGGCTGGCCGTAATTCCAAGGGTGGCGAAGGATGCTGCCCAAAGAGGAATACACGTGATCTATCCCAAGGTTTTCCTGGAACCGGAGGAGGACTTTCACTGCGCAGGAAATGTGGCGGAGAATTATTTCATCTTCCCCAACGGCCGGGTCTACCTCTGTCCGCTGTGCGAGGATTTCCCCCTGCACACCTTCCGCATTGAAGACAATTGCCTTGTCGAGAACAGCGGCATCAGCGAGAAAAAACTTTTCTCGCTGGACATTCCCGAGGGCTGCGTGATGAACAAACTTTTGCAGCCCGGCAACATCGAGTACAATCCGGATGGCAGCCCACGTCACCGGATTTCCTGTTGCCTGCTCAAGCAGGAAATCCGGCCTGAACCGCAGCGCCAGCAAGAGTAGCCAAGCGTAGCCCAAAAAAAAGGCGGTCGGGATTTTCGCCGCAACCGCCTGTAAAACCTTCCAAGGAATCAATAGAGGGGGGAAATTCTCAACAACTGCGGAGATACAATTCCTCCACGTCTTTTCTGACCCACGGGATTTTTCGCAACAAAGTCAGTCTCAATTTAATGCTGGACTCGGCAAAACTACAGCTGATGCTGATCTTCCGGCCCAACACCTCCCTGCTTGTCATTGCGGGGTGAACTTGGTTTTTTCACCTTTCTTGGCCTGCTTGGCTGCCTTCTTTTCCTTCATGCTCTTAGCCGGTTCTTTCTTGACTGCTTTTTGGGTGTCTTTGGCCTTACTCATGATTGGCGCTCCTAGATGGTTGAGGTTACGATCCCGCACCTCTCCTGGCGGACTGCAATGCCTTGGGAGCGGCACGACTCATACTTTTCATCATGCCTTTTTCTTTTCATAATGGCAAGCTTTACACGCAGCCAACAACAAGGAAAATTCGCCATTGTTGCCTGCGCGTTAATCGTCTAATATAACGTTTTTCCTTTTCGCTCTCGGGGATGCATCCCCGCTTTTTCTTGG
>JAHJTI010000168.1 GCA_018829945.1 Pseudomonadota bacterium
ACGGCCAGGTACGTTGTCGGTAGCGATGTTTACGGCACCATGGGGCACGAGTTCATTCCCTTTACCTCAGCTGCAGCTGCGGAAAATTTTCGCAAGGATCACAAGGGGACCAAGGTGCTGCGCTTTGAGGAAATCACCGAGACTTTGGTCCAGTCGATGCGACATGGACAAAAGATGCGTTAGTTTCACGCTTTGCCATCAAGTTGGCAGTTGTCTCATCTCTTTGACAGGTTCAGAGCGAAAGGCAGATTAATTACCCTTTCATTCTGAGACTGTCGAAGGGTAAACCGAGGGCGTCACATTGAAAACAACGTTACATATGAGCATTCGGCCGGCTCTTGTTTTCGCCATCCTCCTTGGGCTGTTGCTGGTCCTTGAGGCTGCACTGTTTGTCGATGCCTTAAGCCGTCGCAAGGTTGAAGCGACGACCCTTACCCAACTTGAAGTGCTTACCAGCGCACTTGGACTCACCGATCTGGCTGTGTCCACCGAGGCCCGCTACACTCGCCATCCGGCTGTAAGCGACGCAGTAGCCCCGTTTATGGATCACCCCGGGGCCATCGAACATTTTCCCACCGGCGCCTTTTGGCGGCCGCCTCAGCGCTGAGACCTGCCATGGCTCATTACAATATCGAAAAACAGCTTAATATTCTTGATTACGCCTTGTCCTCTTTGTGGCGGCGACGGTTGAAAAGCCTCAGCGTGCTGCTGGTCTTTGCCGCGGTTATTTTTCTGCTGGCCTCCTTCCAGATGGTGACCCAGGCGCTTTCGGACAAGGCAAAACAGGTGTTGGTCCATACCCCGGAGATTACCCTGCAAAAAATGTCCGCCGGCCGGCAGGAATATTTTCCTCTGGCATACAAGGATCAGCTTGCCGGAATTTTCGGGATTCGTCGCATGGTTCCCCGTATTTGGGGCTATTATTTTGATGAGGTTCGTTTGGCCAATTACACGGTTATGGGAATGGATACATCAGAAATGCCCGAGGGCGACCGTCTTGATTCGGCCTTGGCCAGCGGCAGGATGCCAAGCCTTGAGGAGTCGGGCAGGGTGGTTATCGGGCATTCCATTAAAAAAGGACTGGACCTTGCAGGACGCACTACTTTTTCCCTGTTCAGGCCGGATCTTTCCTTAAAGCCTCTCGAGATCAGCGGTGAGTTCTCGCAAAACACCGATATTCTGACCAATGACCTCATAGTCATGACCCTTGGTGATGCCCGTGATCTTTTCGCTATTCCCGCAGGCCAGGTTACAGATCTTTGCATCTATGTGGCCAACCCCAAAGAGATCGACACCATTGCCAGAAAAATTTCCGATGCTCTGCCTGCAGTCCGAGTGCTGACCCGGCCTCAGATCCAGAAGACCTATCAGGTCGTCTTCGGGTGGCGCAGCGGTTTCGGCTCCATTTGCCTGCTGGCGGCGCTGGCGGCATTTGTCATCCTTGCCTGGGACAAGGCCTCAGGCCTTTCCCCGGAAGAACGGAGGGAAATCGCCATTCTCAAAGTTTTGGGCTGGGAAACCAGCGATATCCTGGCGGTTCGATTCTGGGAGTCGGTAATCGTTTCCGGGCTGGCCTGCATCCTGGGAATGACCGCCGCATACATCCATGTGGTCTATTTCTCCGCTTCCCTGTTCAGGCCGGTGCTCATGGGCTGGTCCGTGCTGCGGCCGGAACTGCACCTTCTGCCCAACATGGCTGCAGGGGATATCCTGCTGATCCTGGCCTTTACCGTGATTCCCTATCTCGCTGCCACGGTAATTCCGGCCTGGCGCAGCGCCACGGTTCCTGCCGATTCGGCGCTGGGAGGCTGAACCAATGCTGATCGAACTTTCCGAGGTGAGCAAGATTTACAATCAGGGGCGTCCCAATGAAGTGCGGGCCCTGACGGATATAGATCTGAGGGTGGAGCAGGGGAGCATGGTCTGCCTCAAGGGACCGAGCGGTTCAGGCAAATCCACCCTGCTGGGTATCATAGGCTGTATCTTTCCGCCCACCAGCGGCAGGGCCGCCATAGCCGAAAAACAGATGGCCCGGCTTCCGGACCGGTTTCTCACCCTGCACCGACGCGAGACCATCGGCTTTATCTTCCAGCGCTTCAATATTCTTCCGGAACTGACCGTGCTGGACAATATCACTCTGCCCCTGCTGCCGCTTGGCGTATCGCCTAAGGAGCGCAGGCTACGGGCGCATGCCCTTCTGGAACGCTTCGGCATCAGCCACCGGGCTCAGTTCCCGGCCGGACAGATTTCCGGCGGCGAATTGCAGCGAGTTGCCATTGCCAGAGCGCTGATCAACAACCAGCCCATTCTTCTGGCCGATGAACCAACAGCCCATCTCGATACGGTCCTGAGCCGGGAATTCATGGTGATCATGCAGCAGTTGAAGGAGGCGGGCAAAACCATTGTCATCGCCTCCCACGAGCCCCTGATCTTTGAGCATCCGGCCATTGACAGGATTGTCACCGTAGAGGACGGTAGAATTAATGTTCCTTAATCCCTGGAGTTTAGCCCTCACTCTTTGCAGTTTCGTAGTGCTGGTGCTCGGCGCGGTTGCCGGCAAAACCGCGCTGCGGGTTCTGCGTTTCTGGGATCCGGGCAGCGACAGCAACAGGCAGATCCGGCTGGAAAACGAGATATGGCTTTCGTCCACCCTGGTTGCCTACGGGTTGGGATTTCAGATCATTACCCTGATCCTCTTTGTGCTGGCAGCCGACCAGTTCTGCCAGGTCATCGTCGGGGCCATGTGCGCCACCGGCGCCCTGCTGGCAAATCCCTACGGCATGCCCGCGCTGCTGGTCAAACTCTTCGGGGTATTTTTCTACGGCTTCTGGATTCTTCTTCATCAAATGGACATCCGCTCGGAGCAGTATCCTCTGGTGCGGATCAAATACCTGGCCTTGCTCCTGCTTCTCCCGTTGCTTGCCCTCGATGTCACCCTGCAAACCCTGTATATAGGCGGGATCAAACCGGATATCATCACCTCCTGTTGCGCCGTGGTCTTCAGCGACAGCACCGGCGGCGGTACCAACTTGCTGACCGGTTTTTCGCAACAAGGCTTGCTTATAGCCTTTATCGGTTCCATTATCGGACTTATGACTGTGGGGTGGGGGTTGTTGCGACGATGGCGCTCTTGGCTGGCCGGACTGTATACAGTGGGCTGGCTCTGGTTTTTCGGGCTTTCCCTGGTGATGATCACCACGGTGATCTCATCCTACGTCTATGCCATGCCCTACCATAAATGCCCGTTCTGCATCCTCAAGCCGGAGTATCTTTATTTCGGCTTCGCTCTGTATGGCGCCTTGATCCCAGCTGCTTTCTTCGGGGCAAGCGCTGCGCCAACAGGTCTGTTCCGTGACAAGGGAGGATTGGCCGGGGTGGTAGATGGCTACCAACGGCTGGCAGTAAAGCTTTCTTTGGTTCTGCTGCTAGTTTTTTCAGGCTTGTCGTTCTATCATTATCTCAAATATCTGATCCTCGGCGGGGAAGGGTAGGGTCGTTCCTCTTCGTTTACCTGTTGACCGGACATCTGTCATCCGCTTCCATGTAGCTATCAAGCAATCGACTCTCCTCCAGAAACTGCCGGTGGGTCTGGTCGGCAGCGACTTGGGCTTCATAGCGCTTGTCGTTGATTTCCCCGGCATTTTCATAGAGCAGAGCGACAAAATCCTCGTCAAGCTTGTGATAGGCAACCATATCACGCATGATCCGATCGGAGCTTGAAGCGCTGACCCCGCATCGGTAGGGGCGATCCTCCATCAGGGCGGTAAAGGTATCGGCAACAGAGAGGATACGGGCACCTTCGGGTATTTCTTCAGCCGCTTTTCGGTATGGATAGCCACTGCCGTCCAACCGCTCGTGATGCAATGATCCCCACAACCCGATATCATCAAAGGCTTCGATACCGCGCAGGATTTCTGCAGTATAGTAGGGGTGTTTGTAGATAATTGCCAAATCCTCGCTGGTCAGCCCCTGACGCTTTTCAAGAATTTCAGGAGGGACTACCAGTTTGCCGATATCGTGCATCAGTCCGGTGATCTTCATCCTGTCCGGATCATCTTTCATAAAACCGCTCTGATCGGCTAAGGCCACTGCAACGGCGGAGACCCCGCTTGAGTGGGTGGCAGTGAAACGACTCCTGAAATCGATGATACGCCGGAACATTTCCGCCAAGTCCAAGAGCTCCTCTCGATCCAGATCCATGCTTCCCAGAGGAAAACGCTGCTGGAGAATCGTGTTGACAGAGGGGGAAGTCAGGTCAAGCCAGAAAACCTCCTTGCCGGCGATTTCCCGAAAGGCCTCGACCTGTTCGGGTACAAACATTTCCCCTGATTCCGCAGTGATTCGTTGGACAATATCCTTTTTCTGCCCAAGGATCTCGCGATTCGGGTCAAGCTGCACCGCAATCCGATCCGATAAGTGAACGAGGTGACTGAGCAGGGGTACTTCCTCACCTTTGTCCATCATGCCTTGGCCATTTCGCCAATATACGTGGTGAAAACGGATGATTTTAGCCAGATCCGCAAACGGCTCAAATCCCGATAACAGGGAATATCCCGGCAGGGTATGACGATCCGGGTCAGCCAGCTCGAATTCGAATGTCTGCACCCGGGTTTTGATCGACAGCCCGCCAATATCATGCACGGCAGCAGCAAGAATTAGCCGTCTCAGACTGTGATCGTCAAGGCCGAGCGTTCTACCAATGGCAGCAGCCACAAAAGAGACTTTTTTGTGATGGTCAACCAGAATTCGGCTGATCAAATCGGTGGCGGCAGTAAGACTGCTGAGCAAGGGATAAAGCTCAATATGGGTTTTTGGGTTTGCTTCGGTTTTCATAATTATTCGATATCCCGCAAAGCAGGTGGGTAGAAAGAATCGGGGAGGCTATGGTGTAAGGGTTGCGGAGATGCGCAATATTACTGTCGGCTCCATTCCTGCTTATCTTTTATGGCAGTCCGTGCAATTGGTCGGGCCTGTTTTCTGACCTTTGTCTGCCATGTCTTTGTGGCATTTTTTGCACATATCCATGACATTTTTTCTCTGCAGTTTGCCTTCAGCCTTCATTTTATCGACTACCTGCGATTCCTTGGGGAAAAGTTCATGACAGGGCTTACAGTCGGCAAGCACCCCTTGATGAAGCCTATGGCTTAAGGTGATCGAACCCAGGCTGCCCCCTTTTAGAACAATCGACTCTGCTCCTTTATTGTCAACGGCCTGGCTGTTGGACCCCGACAAAAGAATGCCACCTATAATCATTGCACTGAACAGTGATCCGGTTTTCATTTTTCCTCCAAAGAATATAATGATTGAATGGCGGGGGAGAACGTGATCATAAATACGTGCCTAATGAACGGATCAGTTGCTGATTAAAATTATCCTGAAGGGATAAACACATACTCGCACCTTCATCCATATAGTCATCAAGACCTTCTATGTAACTGCTGTTTTCAAGAGGACTCGGGCAACTCAAGCTGTTATAGGTAATAATAATCGGAGTTTTTTGATTTATTGAATCATGTCTGATGAATTTGATGCCATTTACAATAAGATTTTGTTTTTTGGCAATGACTTGAAACGTATCTTCAGGAGAAAGACTTTCATTAATTATTATCAAAATATATTTAGTGGATCTTAAAATGTTGAGTCCCTTGACAAGGTGAGGGACAATTTCACACTCCTGGTTGAATTTTTTTTCTATGGCACGCTTGATCAATGCGTTTTCGGGAATTTTTTCAACAATAACTACCTTCTCTCCCATAATATCTCCAATTGCCATCTGCCCAACTTATAAGACAAAGCATGTTCCCGAGTTGTTTATAGCAACTTTTCGACAGTGTATCCTTTGCGCCTGAGAATCTCGACTATGCCCTCAGAACCTACCAAGTGACCGGCACCAACAAGAATAAATTCCTTCTCAGGAGTTTTATGATAGGCTTCGATCAAAGGCAGCCAATTCTCGTTGCGATCAGTCAGCAATTCCTTGTAAAGCTTCGGCATTTTTGTTTTGATTTCAGCGACAAACAGATCGTCGAGTTTTTTGGCATCACCCTTTTTCCATGCAGCCACCATGGTTTCATAGTCCTGCTGAATAGACTTTAGATCTTTGAGCGTGTAGGTGATATATGCATCTTCATTTCCTTGTCCCATTCCAACGATGAACTGAATTTGCTCATCCATCGTCTCGAAACCCTCTATTGCCTTCTTATCCTTTACGGCCAATTTATAAAAAAAGGTGTCCACGCCTTCCTGGGCAACCCCAAATTTGGTGAGCTCAATGGCTGCCAAGGTTATTGCAACAACTGACGGCTTAAAGTGTTTTAGGTTTTCAAGGGAGATGCCGTTTGCAGTACAATATTCATTCAGCAATCTGTATGTTTTGGCTGACAAATGCTTGTCGATTGTCGAGCCATCGTTATACATGGCTTGAGACATCAATTTTTGTTGCGCTGATGCATCGTTTAATTTGCCGGGATCAGTTTCAAAAACAAGAAGATCGGCAGCTTTGTAAGCTTTTTCGAATTCGGGAGGGAGAGGAAAGTCGGAGGGACGCAACAAATGAAACGTGCCGCCTAAATACATGACAGAGTTGTTTTTTTGGATTTTCCATACGGAAGATTCAGCCAGGGACTGAGTACAAATAAGTAAAACCAGGGCTATACTCAGTAATATCTTCTTCATCGCCTCGTTCCTCTGTTAAAACCTTTATGTCTTCTCATTTTTCAATCAGGCGATTTTTGTCCCCTTTTTAGAAGCGAAGTCGGGGAGAAGTAAGAGTATAGAATGTAATCGGGAAAGTGTCTCGGTTTTCCCTATGCTCCCTGAAAAAACTTCTTGATCAGAACTGATACTGCAGGGTGACCTGTCCAGCCACTTGTGTTTCATCGCCGCTCATCCGGCCAAATTCCGCATCGGCCACCAAACTCAGCCTGTCGCTCAACAGCAGATTGGTGCCGCATCCGAGAAAGCCGCCGGCCACATTTTCATCGCCCGCCGCATTGAAGCGGAAATCGCTGCCGCCAAGGTGCATCTCGATGGTGCCGCTGTCGGTGTGTCGTGTCTGGATGCCTGCCCGCAGGCTGACTTCGCCTGCGGCCACCCTTTGCGCCACCTCCAGTTGCAGCCGGGTCGATATCGCCTGCACGGTGCGGGAGTCCGCCTGCAGGTTGGCGTTGGTGGTGCCGGTCTCGTCATAGCCGTTATAGTAGCCTTTGCTGTATGTCACCGTGGCGGAAGGCCGCAACGCAACTTTTGGGGTGAGCACATAGCTGCTGCCCAGAGTGAGGGAGGGGCTGATAAAGTAGCTGTCGGTATTGCTGGTTGCGATTTCATAGCCATTCAGGTTGTCCAGCACCTGACGGCTTGTGTCGTGGGCTTCGTTACCGCCGATCAGGCTGGCGGTCAGATTGACCGGGCCAAGAAAGAAATGGCCGTAAACGCCAAGAAAAACAGTGTCGGTATCGGTGTCAATCATCGTTGTTTCGGTTGTCCCCGTGGCAGCGCCAACCAGTAACCCTACGCGGCTCTTGCCGAAATCCTGCTCGTAGCCGATCACCACGCCGCCAAGGTGGGAGTCGTAGGCCAGCATCTGGCCTTCCTGCCCGCGCTCGCCCGTGCTGCCGAACACCTGGCCCCAGGCCATTGGTTGCCGTTCCTGATGCAGCATGCCGGGGCTGAGAGTCAGGGCGGCAAGCTGGATAGGCTCCTTGGCCGGAGTGGTTTGCATCCGCCGGCCTATCACCTGGTGCACGCCGGAAGCCAAGGTATTCAGCGTGACAGCGCGTGCCGATTCCCCTGTGGGCTCCACCACAACCACGGTATTACCGATCTTCACCGCGTTATCGGTATAGAGGTTGATAGCCTCGGTGTTCTCGAAGGTCAGTACCGCCGAACCGAAGCTGCCGTGGATATTGGCGGTATCGAGGTCGCCGCCGTTATCGCCCAGGTCGATGCGGCCGATGATCCGGGAGCCGGGAAGCAGGTTCAGGGTAGTGTTGGTGTTGCCCTCGATCGCGTAGCTGTTTGTGCCGGTCGCAGAAATCAGCCCGCTGTTGGTGATGGTGGTGTTGGGGGAGGTGGCAGCCGTAATGTATATGCCGTGCGCATTGACGCCTGACGCAAAAATAGCACCACTGTTAATGATGGTGGTATTGGGACTAAAAGCACGCACTTCAATACCGCTTGAATCAATACCTGCCGCGGAAATATTGCCGCTGTTATTGACAATGGCAGTACCGGAACTATACAGATCAATGCCTCTTGACCTATACCCTGTAGCGGAAATACTGCCGGTGTTGGAAATGGTGGAGGAACTAGAATTTTCAAGAGCAATACCGACACTAAATCCGCTTCCATCAGCACCAGTCGTGGAAATGGTGCCGCTGTTGGAGATGGTGGCACCATGAGAGTTGACTGAATGGATACCGAGATTCCTTGACCCTGTTATGGAAATAGTACCGCTGTTGCTGATGCTGTCATAGAATCCTTGTGACTCAATGCCCAGGGTTTGGGCGCCTGTTAGGGAAATGGTGCCGGTGTTGGAGATGGTGGCAGTGCGGTCAGAAACAATACCGTAGGCGGCCGCACCTGTAGTGCTGATGGTGCCGTTGTTGAAGATGGTGGCGGCGGTGCCGTTAGAATGAATACCGTAAGCGAACCAGCCTTCTGTGTTGATGGTGCCGCTGTTGGAGATTGTGGCGTTGTCACCGGTAGAATCAATACCGTGAGCATTGTTGTCGGTCGTGGAAATGATGCCGCCATTATCCACGGTATTGTTAATCCCGGATGCAGCGACTGCCGTGGTCGCTGTGTTGAGCTGCCCTCCGGTGTTGATGGTCCCGGTTTCGTTGTCATTGAGGGTCTGTGGGGCAGTGACCGTCTCGCCATCCGCAATCTCAAACGAGGCACCCTGGGCCATGGATGCGGAAAGGGCGGCGCTGGCCACAATCGTCATCGCAACCAAGGCGAGGCGCTGGAGGGAAGGGGTCTTGGCGTATGTGGATCCTTTGGACATGGTATTTCTCCTTGTTCCAATGGTTACAATGAACTGTTTAAAGAGGAAAAAAGAATGAGGATATTATCCATATTTATTGCTTTATAAAGATTATTCTAACTGAAACAGGTAGGAGATGGAGAAAAAAATTGCTGTCGGTCAGGCCGGTGCCAGATCAAAGGCCGCGGAAAAAAGCTTTTTGGTATAGGGATGGGAGGGGTTGGCAAAGAGTTGCGCCGCAGGGCCCGACTCGACAATGCGCCCATTCTGCATCACGGCCACCTCGTCGGCCATGGCCTTGATTACCCGCAGATCGTGGGAGATGAAGAAGTAGGTGATGTTGTGCTTGGCCTGAAGGTTTTTGAGCAGTTCGATGATCTGGGCCTGGATGGTCATGTCCAGAGCGCTGGTGGGCTCGTCCAACACAAGGAAGCGGGGCTTGAGCACCACGGCCCTGGCTATGGCGATGCGCTGCCGCTGACCGCCGGAAAACTCGTGGGGATAGCGCTCGATCATTTCCGGTTCAAGGCCGACCTCGATCAATGCTTCCGCCACCCGCTGCTTTCGCTCATCCCGGCTGACCAAGCCATGTACGCTCAAGCCCTCGCCCACGATCTGGCCCACATTGAGCCGGGGAGAGAGGGAGGAAAAGGGGTCCTGAAAAACCACCTGAAGATCGCGGCGCAGGGGGCGCCATTGGCTGTTGGACAGGGTCAGCAGATCGCGACCCTCATAGAGCAGGGTGCCTCGGCTATTGACCAGCTTGAGCAGGCACATGCCCAGGGTACTTTTCCCTGAGCCTGATTCGCCCACAACCCCGAAAGTGGTTCCCTGACGGATCGTTAAGGTCACCTCGTCCACCGCCTTGATGGTATTCACCGTACGGCGTAGAAAACCGGCCTTGATCGGAAAATGGCACGAGAGATTTTCGGCAGTCAGGAGCGGGGGCGGGTTATCCTTGGGAATAGGCGCCTCGTGGGGCACACTGTTGAGCAGGTGGATGGTGTAAGGGTCCTGCGGCTTGCGGAACACCTCAGCGGTGGGGCCGCTTTCCACGATCCTCCCTTCATGCATGATGTGAACCTGCTGGGCGATCTTCTCCACCATATTGAGATCATGGGTGATGAGCAGCAAGGCCATGCCCATTTCCTGCTGGATCTCCTTGATCAGGGCGAGGATCTGTGCCTGGATCGTGACATCCAGGGCCGTGGTGGGCTCGTCGGCGATCAGAAGGTCCGGCCGACAGGCCAGGGCCATGGCAATCATCACCCTTTGGCGTTGGCCGCCGGAGAGCTGGTGGGGAAAGCTGTTCAACCGCTGGGATGCATCGGAAATCCCGCAACGTTCCAGGAGATTCTTAGCTTTTTCAGCAGCCTCTTTTTTATCGAGATTTTGGTGAAGCATCAACGGTTCCACCAACTGGGCGCCGATGGAGTACACCGGGTTGAGCGAGGTCATGGGCTCCTGAAAGATCATGGCGATCCGGTTGCCGCGAATTTGGCGCAGCTTTTTTTCCGGGCAGGCAACCAGATCTTCCCCATTAAAAAGAATCTGTCCCTCGATTCTGGCTGTGTCTTTCTCCAGCAGCCCCAAAATGGAAAGGGCGGTCACCGATTTGCCGGACCCGGATTCTCCCACCAGAGCCGCGGTCTCACCCTGGGCAATGGCAAAGGAGACCTTGTCCAGCACCGGAGCAAAGCCGCGGTCCGAGTAAAACCCGGTGGAAAGATTTTTCAGCTCAAGCAGCATGGATTATTCCTGGCATGGTACACCTTCTACAGCACCCTTCGACAGGCTCAGGGCGAACGGTAGCTATCTTTAGCTCAATAAGTTTTTTTCCGTTCATGGTGAGCCCTTCGGCAAGCTCGGGGCGAACGGTGTTAACGACCGACGGTGTTTATTTACAAATCGCTTCATCTGCAGAAATTATGGGCATTAACTCCCTCTCCCTGAGGGAGAGGGGATTTTCCGTAACTGTTTCGCAAGCCTTTTGCGACGCCATCACACCTTCCTCGGATCGAAAGTTTCCCGCAACGCTTCCCCGATAAAGATCAGCAGAATCAGAGTGCCGACCAGCACCCCGAATGTGGTCAGCGAAAGCCACCACGCCTCGATATTGTTCTTGCCCTGGGCCAGCAATTCGCCGAGGCTCGGGGTGGGGGGCGGTACGCCCAATCCCAAAAAATCGAGGCTGGTGAGGGCCAGGATCGAGCCGCTCACCCGGAAGGGCAGGAAGGTGATAACCGGAGTCATGCCGTTGGGGAGCAGGTGGCGGAACATGATGGTGATATTGCCCACGCCCAGCGCCTTGGCCGCTTTCACGTAATCGAGGTTGCGGCCTTTAAGAAACTCGGCCCGCACGTAATCGGCCAGTCCCATCCAGCCGAAGATCGAAAGCAGGATCAGGAGCAGCAATACACTGGGCTTGAAGATAGAGGCAAAGATGATCAAAAGATATAATTCGGGCATGGCGCTCCATATCTCGATGAACCGCTGCATAAAGAGATCGGTGCGGCCACCGAGATACCCCTGCAAGGCGCCGGTTATTATGCCGATGACCGTGCCGATAAAAGTGAGGATAAAGGCGAAGATCACCGAGAGGCGAAAGCCGTAGAGCAATCGGGCCAGGACATCGCGGCCCCGATCATCGGTGCCGAGATAGTTGGCTTTATCGGGCGGGGAGGGGACAGGCTGCCGAATCTGCAGATTGATCGAATCGTAGCTGTGAGGATTGAGCGGAAAGATAGCACGGTTGCCTTCGGTAGTGAGACGGTGCCGGACAAAAGGGTCCTGGTAATCGGTTTCCGTCTCGAACACTCCGCCGAAGGTGGTTTCCGGATAAGCTTTAAGCAGGGGGAAGTAAAGGCTTCCCTGATAAGAAACCAGCAGGGGCTTGTCGTTGCTGAGGATTTCCGCACCAAGGCTGAGCACAAAGCAGATCGAAAAGAGGATCAGACTGTAATAGCCACGCTTGTTACCCTTAAAACGCCGCCAGCGCCGTGAAGAAAGTTTCTGTGGCTTGTGGTTCATGGACGAATCGTTCACTTGGACTCCACACTTTCAAAGCTGATGCGCGGGTCCACCTCCACATAACTTAAGTCCGACAACAACCGGGAGATCAGACCGATGATGGTGAAAAAATACAAGGTGCCCAGCACCACCGGATAATCGCGGTTGAGAATGGATTCGTAGGCAAGTAAGCCCATGCCGTCCAGGGAGAAGATGGTTTCAATGAGCAGGCTGCCGGTGAAAAAAGCAGTGATGAAGGAGCCGGGAAAACCAGTGATGATGGGAATGATGGCGCTGCGAAAAACATGCCGGTACAACACCTGCTTTTCGCTCAACCCCTTGGCCCTGGCAGTGAGCACATACTGCTTGCGGATCTCTTCAAGAAAACTGTTCTTGGTAAGCAGAGTCATGACCGCCAGACTGCCCACCGCGCTGGAGAGCACGGGCAGAACCATATGCCATAGGTAATCCGCCACCTTGGCAGCCAAGCCCATCTCCGCCCAGTTGTCCGAAACCAGACCACGTAAAGGGAAGATACTAAAAAAACTCCCGCCGCCGAAAAGGACGATCAGGGCGATGGCCAGGACAAAGCCGGGGATGGCATAGCCGATGAGGATGGCGGTGCTGGTGATGATATCAAAACGCGATCCTTCGCGCATGGCCTTGGCAATACCGAGCGGAATGCAGATCCCGTAGACGATGAGAAACGACCATAAACCAAGAGACATTGAAACCGGCAGCTTGGAAACGACCAAGGCGACCACGCTGTTGTGGTGGTAATAGCTCTGGCCGAAATCAAAGACCAGATAGTTTTTCATCATGGTCAGGAAGCGCTCAACCGGCGGTTTGTCAAAACCATAGAGCTTGGTGAGCTGGGCGACCCGTTCCTCGTCAAGCCCCTTGTTGCCTTGGTACAGATCCACACTGCGGCTGGCGCGTATCTCTCCGCCGGCACGGTCCTGCCCCTGCAGTTGGGCGAGCATCCGCTCAACCGGCCCGCCCGGGACAAACTGGGTAACGGCAAAGGTAACCAGCATGATCCCGAAGATGGTTGGGATCATGAGCAGAAGGCGTCTTACAATATAGGCCGCCATCTCACTCCGACTTATTCAACTGAGCAAGGGTTTCTTCGATTGTTGCGAAAAGTTCCTGCATGCGGAAAGGCTTGGCCAGATAATTGTCCATGCCCACCTTGAGGCATTCTTCCTTGTAGCCGGGCATCACATGGGCAGTGACCGCAATGATAGGCACATGCTTACCGGTATCTTTTTCAAGATCTCTGATGGTGATCGTTGCCTCGAAACCATTCATGCCCGGCATTTGCACATCCATCAGAACGAGATCAACCTCTTCGCTCTGGTAGACGGCCACGGCTTCCTTGCCATCGGCGGTGACACGCACATTATGGCCATGCATTTCGAGCATGAGGCGCAACAGCTTCTGATTTACCGGATTATCTTCAGCGATAAGAATATTCATAACTTTCCTCATGGTGTCTCGATCGGTGGTCCCGTTCGCGTTTACCGGCACATTTGCATCCAAAGAAACAGGGTCCACCCCTTCCTTGGCCACCGGCAAATCCAAATCAACAAAAAAGGTGCTTCCTTTTCCCGGCTCGCTTTTCATGCCGATTTTTCCATGCATGAGTTCGATGAGCTGTTGGGACAAAGCCAGGCCAATTCCGAGGCCGCCTGTCTTTCTAGTGGCATAGGACTCGAACTGTTTGAAAGACTCAAACATTGCCGCTTGCTGATCCAGGGGGATACCGCAACCCGTATCGGCAACTTCAAAGCGGAGGTTAATTATATGCTGGTCGTTAACGGCCTTGAGGCCAAGAGGTCGAACCCGCATGGAAATCTCGCCGTGTTCCGTAAACTTGATGGCGTTGTCCAGCAGATTTTCCATAATCTGAAAAATTCGCTTTTCGTCCCCGAAAACCGTGGTGGGTACTGCCACCGTCTCATCATAAAAAAGGGTCAATCCTTTTGCCCTGGTAATGGGTTCGTATTTTTTCTTCAGTCTACCAAAAATGGCATACAAATCAAACGGCACCGGAATAAGATTCATGGTGCCGTTTTCAAGACGGGAAAAATCGAGAATGCCATCGATGAGATGAAGCAGGTTCATCCCCGCTTCTTTGATGGTTGCAACCTGAGGCTGAGATTCCTTGGGCAAAGCTTCGTCGTCAAGTAGTTCGGCCATACCGAGGATGGCGTTCATCGGGGTGCGGAGTTCGTGACTGACCTTGGAGAGGAACTCACTCTTGTGCTGGTCGGCAAGCTCGGCATTCAGCCTGGCGGACGCTTCGGCAGCGAGAATCTGCTTCTCGCGATTACTGGCTGTACCGAGTTTTTCCGCCATTGCATTAAAAGACTGCGCCAAATCCCCTATTTCGTCATTGCCGATAGCAACACGCTGACCAAAGTCGCCTTGGGCCATGGCTTTACTTGCCTTGGCCAGTTTTTTAATTGAAGAAGTAATGGACTGGGCGAGAAAAAAGGTGAAAAGACCAGCCAGGATCAACAGACCCAGAAAGAGAAGAATGGAAAAGTTTCGAAATAATGCTGGAGTGGAGGTGTATTGAGGGGCAGGAAGAACCGACATCGCCAGCCATGAAGTACCCGGAATCGTGTCCACGGAAAAATAACACTCTACACCATTGATCATGGCGCGATAAATCTTTCCATCCACGGCATGATTGGCCAAAAACTGCCCGGGCGACTGACTGTTGATGGTCAGTTGCTTCATGATGTGTTCAGGTTCGGGATCACCCAGAATCTTGCCGTCCTGGGTTACAACCCTGGAATAGCCGTTTTTTTGAAAAACACCTTTTTCCGCAGGAACAATAATTCGAGCCAATGGTGTTTGCCCAAGAATCAGACCAAGAAAATGATCGCCAAAATAGTCTATTCTGGCGTAGGCAAACTGCAGTGTATGGCGTTGCAGAACAGGGTCCAAAACAACCTCACCGAGAATTGCCTGATTCGGAGCGGCCAGGGAGGCACGAAACACCTCCTGATCGGAGAGGTTGTCGTGTGTTTCGCTTACATGGCCGCTGATCAGACGGAATTCCTGGTTTCCTTCCTTATCCACATAACTAAGAACCGGAAACTGCTCCTGATAACGGGACAGATGTTTACCCAGAAGAAGTTCCTGGTATTTCTGGGCATACAAGGCAACTTCCCTGGCTTCGGCAATTTCCTTGAGGGTAGTTCTGTGCTGGGCAATTTTGTTTGCAACCGTCATGGCCGTTGACGAGGAAATAACCCGAAGCGTATCATTCTGGGAGTCGTTGTAGAGCCGGACCATGAAAAAATAACTGCCCAGGGAAATAACGCCGGAGGCGATAATAACCAAGGCAAGCTGGCTGATGAAGATTTTCTTGAATATGGATATGCGCATTGGTCAAATAATCTCAATCAACAGGAATGGTTCCATTTTCCAGCATAAGTTTTTTTGCAGCAGGACTTGAAAGGAAATCAAGGAAGCTCTGAGCCGGCGGTGAAAGGGTCTCTTTCCACACCAAGGCAAAAGGAACAACAAGCTGGTATTTTTTTCCCCGGACATTCGCGGCTGTGGGCGCGACATTCTGGACCTGCAGTATATTCAGCTCGGTTCCGACAGCTACAGGCATAGGCAGATAGCCGATGGTGTTTGGCGAAGAAATGAGGGTCTGGACGGCATCAGGCGTGGAATACACCATCCCCCCTGCAGGTGTGGGAATATCTTTAAATCCAGGGATGAGATTTTCGAGTACGGTACGAGAGGAATCTCCATCCTCCCTGTTCATGACATATATTTTCCCCGCCCCGCCCAACTCATCCCATTGCTGAATCTTTCCTGAATATATCCCGAGAATCTGCTCGAAAGAAAGGTTCTTTGTTCCGACAACTCCGGGACTGACCGCAAAAACAACGGGAGCCTGAGCAAAAACCCGGTATTTGAGGCCATAGGCGTTTTCTTTTTCCGTTAACGGTCTGGCCACCCTGGCAAGCTCGTTTTTTCCGGTAATGACGGATCTGATGCCGCCGCCGCTGCCGATGCTTTCCGGAATATCCACGCTCACTGGCCGGTTTTTTGAAAAGAGTACAGCGAGTTTCTGGAGAAGCGCCTGGCTGTCACCGGTTCCTGGGATCACCAGTTGCTTTATGTTTTCCGCCTGGGAAGGCAAAGGAGAAAAGACAAGAAGAGAGAGAAGGGCAAAAAGGACATATATTTTTTTCATAGAATCAAAAATCAAAGCCTTGCAAAGAGTGTGTCGAAAAAAAAGGTGGTGCGACATTTTACCTCACCACCTTGTAATGCGCTTTTAAAAAAAAGGCTACTTATGCTGCCGGTTTACCGGCGCACGCCACCAGGTCATCAGTGCCTGAAAGGGAGAATAATACAGAGGGAGCGTTTCCGGTCGGGAAAAAATGGTGCGATAGGCGACCCTGTGTTTTGCCAGATACCAGTTGGGCACAACATAATAGCCGTACCAGAGAACCCTATCCAGGGCCTTGCAGGCAGCGGTGAGTTCCTCCTGGGTTTGGGCGTAGATGATCCGATCCGCCAACTGGTCCACCGCCGGATCCTTAATACCGATAAAATTACGGGAGCCCTTGCGTTCGGCCGCTGCGGAATGCCAATAGTTGCGCTGTTCGTTTCCGGGCGATTGAGCCTGGCCAAAAACGGAAACCGTCATGTCAAAATCAAAATTGTCCATCCGGCGAATATACAAAGCCGGGTCGATGACCCGCGAATTCACCTGCACTCCAAGTTTTTTCAGGTTGTTGATGTATGGCTCCATCACCCGTTCGAACCCGGCGCCGACCAGCAGGATTTCAAATTCAAGCGGTTGTCCGGCATTATTGGTGAGGACTCCGTTTTTTACGACCCAACCCGCCTGCTTGAGAATATTTTTTGCCTGCACCAGATTGCTGCGCAGGCTGGCCGGAGGAAGTGTGCTGAAAGGG
>JAHJTI010000169.1 GCA_018829945.1 Pseudomonadota bacterium
CAAATCAGGGAAGTGGCTTGGGATCAAGCACAAGTGACAGATGCTTCGTTATTCATTGTTCTCTGTGCCGATATGAAATCCTGGGAAAAGCAGCCCCATCGATACTGGGTCAATGCCCCAAAAGAGGTCCAGGATTTTATGATTCCAGCGATCGACAATTATTATCGAGGGAAAGAGCAAGTTCAGAGAGATGAGGCCATGAGATCCTGTGGCATAACAGCACAAACATTAATGCTTGCGGCAAAATCAATGGGCTACGATTCATGTCCAATGGATGGTTTCGATTTCGAAAAAGTTGCCGAACTTATTAGTCTTCCCGCTGACCATGTAATTGCAATGTTTGTGGCAATTGGCAAGGGAACAAAAGAGCCATGGGCACGACCGGGACAGCTAGATCTTAATGAGGTAATTATCAAAAACCGCTTTGAATAATACCATGACAAAAGGCCCCAACCAGACCCGTGAGGATGTTGGGAAGAAATTAAAGAGACAGGTTTATTTTTTTAAAGAATAGCGTGAAATAAATAAATCTATCTTTTTCTTAGGGTTCCCGCAGCATTTTCACAGGCTTACTGGGTTCAGGGAAAAGATTTTTTCGGGGAAAATAGTATTATGAGAGAGTCGCCATATCTTGAAGGCAATGACCAACTTGTCCAAGTATTAAAACAAATTCCAGATTTTAAACTATTTAAAGATGAAAGCATAAAAAACCTGCTGCGTTTGAGTAAAATACGTACGTTTTCACCCTCAGAAACCATTATTACCGAAGGTGAATATGAAAAATGTATGTATTTGTTAATTTCCGGCAGTGTTATAATTTCAAAAAACAATAAAATAATTTTAAATCTAAAAAAAACCGGCGATATTTTCGGAGAAATGAGCTTGCTTGGGAAGGAGCCGCGATCCGCGACAGTAATTGCTGAGTCAGAGGCATCATGTCTGGTAATTGATGCTGAATATCTGGATAACCTTAACGATGAAGGTAAAAATTCATTTCATGCGACAATGTATCATATGTTTGCCCAAATATTGGCGTACCGTTTGCGTGTCACAACCGAAAAATATACAATCGCAAACCAAGAAATTGAAAAATTAAAAAAAGAAATTGCCCTATTTAAGTAATATTGAAAAAGCGATGGATTTATTTTCTCAAAAAATCGCATGGTATAGATGAATTTGGCCTTTTCTCAGAGGCTCCCGGCTTAGTTTCCAACAATCTTTTCCGGTCAGTTTACAAAAAACAGGAGTACAGGACATGCAAGCGCGCGGACCACTCATGATAGAGCACAGGCTCATTGAACGGATGCTGAATATTGTCCGGAACAGGCTGACGCTGGCAGTGCAAAACAAAACCATAGACCCCTTGTTTGTCGATGCGGCCGTTGATTTTATCCGCACCTATGCTGATCGTACTCACCACGGCAAGGAAGAGGATATTTTATTTCGGGACTTGAACAGCAAGGATTTGTCGGCTGCGGACCGGAAAGTGATGAACGAATTGATAGCAGAACATGTCTTCGGCCGAAATACCACCAAGTCTCTGGTCGAGGCGAATACACGCTACCGGAATGGAGACGCTGCCGCCCTTGGAGATGTTGCCAGATGCTTGAAGACCCTTATTGATTTCTATCCCAAACATATCGAAAAAGAGGATAAAGTTTTTTTTCCTGCCTCCCGCGCTTATTTCTCAGAGGACGAAGATCAGGCCATGCTGAATGAATTCTATGAGTTCGATCGAAAAATGATCCACGAGAAATATAAATCCGTGGTCGATAGGTTGGGTGAATAATACGAAAACCGGACAAATGCATGTGCCAGCCGCGAGGCGAGGAGGCAAGAATGAAAAATCATGTTGCTGCCTTTTGGGTTTCGATGTTGTTATTCGGCGCAGTACTGACGGGCTGCGCAGCCTCAAACTTGCCGACTTCAGTTGGAATAGAGACGGAAAAAGAAGTCAGCCTTCCTCTTATCATTGAAAAAGTCTGGTACCGAACTGAAAAGGTGCGGGTCTTCGGCCTGGCTTTTGAAGAGTCGGGCACACTGACGGTCAGCGATGGCTTCGTGGAATTTGTCCACGAAAAAGGGAAAATAAAAATTCCGCGAGAAACCATTCAGAAAGTTACCTGGGGAAAGCTTTCACCAGACATCACCAATGACTGGGTCATTGTTCACTACACAGATTCTGGTAAAGGCATGGTTGCCGCGTTTAAGGGCTCGCTGCTCTCAGGGACCGGAAAGGAAAGTAAAATCTACTCCGCCATACTGCATATCATGAACATGAAGGCGAAACCTTCTCCCCTGAGCAATACATACATTCCCAATTTTTATACCAGAGCCATGGAAAGGCAGCTTATGGCCGCTACCAGACAGGCGGGAACCAATGTTCCTCCTGGTAATCCCGATGACGCTCCTCCTCCCGGTAATCCAGACGATGCTCCGCCCCCGGGCAATCCGGACGATGCCCCTCCCGGCAAGCCAGACGATGCCCCGCCTCCGGGCAACCCGGATGATGCTCCCCCCGGCAACCCGGACGATGCCCCGCCTCCACCCAATATGAGTAAATAGGGGAGCGTCCCGATCTTCTTATGATCTTCTTCATCCCGCTGCGTTCCACTTGCACCGATTACTTGCAACGCTTGGCAGACAGATTATGACAATTGGCAGCCAACAAGATGACCCACCGGGGTAACTCCAGCTCCCGATAGCATCTTAAGTATCACTTTAAAAGGAGTAAGATATGAATTGTTTAAAAATGGCATTCATAGTCACCTTAACCATTGCGCTTACATCATTGACAGCACTGGCTGACCAGAACGCTACGAATGAAAATAATGTCGGAGAAAAGCTTTTACAGCAACTATGGGCAAACCTGAAGAAACCAGACATAGAAATGATCAAAAAGACAACTGCAAGCGGTTTTCAATCTGTGCACCAGGATGGCGCCAATACTCTAGAACAAGAGTTAGAGTTAATCAAAGGTCTCAAACTCGGCAAATACACGCTGAGCAACATTAAGATCACACAGAATGGGCCCGTTCTTATTGCCACTTACCTAGTTTCCGTGGAAGAAACTATTGAAGGAAAGCGACTGACGAAAAAACCCGCGCCCCGGCTCAGTGTTTTTCTCGAGACTGAAAACGGCTGGCAATGGATAGCCCATGCCAATCTAAGATCTTTTCAGTAAACAACATTGATTAATTATGCTCACATATAACCTGTCCGGCAGGACACTTTTTGGGCACAAAAGATTAGCACGATAGCTCAATTAAGTCGTTGCCCATTGAATGGGGGGGACAAACATGAAGAAACTCTTTTTCGGTTTATGTTTGGTTTTGTTGCTCGCAAGCACTGGTCGAGCTGATGATACTCCCGGCATCACTGTTGTTACGTTAGCTAAAGCGAGTTCAAGCTGGAACGGAACTCCACTGCCCTCATACCCGAAAAGCACTCCTGAAATAACGATTTTGCGAATAACAATTCCCGCGGGAACAATTTTACCTCTGCACAAACATCCGGTGATCAATGCCGGCGTACTTTTAAGTGGAGAGCTTACTGTCATAACCGAAGACGATGAGAAATTGCTTCTCAAGGCCGGGGATCCAATCGTTGAGGTTGTGAATAAATGGCATTTCGGAAAGAACACGGGAAATGGTCCCACAGAAATATTGGTTTTCTATGCCGGTTCTCCAGGTATACCTATTACCGTTAAAAAATAGGGGAGCGTCCCGAACTTCTTCCTTCCAGACAAGTTCATCCGGGCTCACCCCGGGAAAGCACAGCGACCTGCCCTACGGCGAGCCCCGCTTTCGCTTGAACGCTAGAACCAAGGTGTCGTCTTTATGCATGCACATGCATTTCAGAATCTTGTAAATGTAATCCTCGTCATTGTCTTCATTTATGCATTGGCCATTTTTCTGCGTCGAAAAGGGACATTAACGGATGAACATTCTCTGACCCTTGCCCACATCGTTACAGACTTGTGCCTGCCGGCTATAATTTTTGTCAGTTTGGCAAGGCAGTCAATCCGGCTGGACCAAATAGCCCCGGCCCTGGTCATGTTGGGCCTGGAACTTTTCTGTATTGCCCTGGCCTGGGCTATCAGTGTCATGCTGAAGTTCAACAAAGCACAACAAGGAGCAATTATATTCTGCTCGGCATTCGGTTCCTCTACCTTTCTGGGGTATTCGATTATCATGCAAATGTTTCCCCACACGCCTGAAGCTCTCAGCGAAGCCGTCCTCATTTCGGAAATAGGCGTTGGCTACCCAATCTTCATTTTGGGCCCCATCCTTGCCGCCTATTTTGGCTCAGAAAAATTAGGGGTACAAGGGCAATGGAAAACGTCCCTGGCCTTTTTCAAATCCCCCGTATTTTTCGCATTGGTTATCGGCTTGTTTTGGGGATCCTTTCGATTGCCCGGGCAAGAGAATGCCTTTCTGGCTCCTATATTTCAGTTATGCAATGTCTTGGCCTCGGCTCTGACGCCGCTTGCCATTTTATCGGTTGGCCTCATGTTCAAGTTGCCCCACCTGCGCAAGATCATCGTGCCACTAACAATTGTGATTCTCCTGAAATTAATATTCAAACCCCTGCTTGCCAATTCTCTCGCAACCCAGTTTAATTTTCCTGAACTCTGGAAAGAGGTTTTGGTTCTTCTCGCCGCCATGCCCCCTGCTGTTCTTGGCGTGGTTTTTTTGAGACGTTATGGCGGAGATGCCTCATTGGCATCAGCACTGCTGCTGGCCGCCAGCCTGGCAAGCTGCCTGACTCTGTTGGGCGTATTCTGGATGATTGGATAGCGGTACTGTTTTGACATGCCTTTTCTAACATGAGATATTCAGCCCACAGCTCACAGTGGCGGCTGCATTTGCGGCGGCAGGAGTGCAATCATATGAAGATCCCCAGAATTAAAGAAGATTTTCCTGATAGAGCAAAGCAATCGATGGGTTTTAAGGCTCTCAAGTTAAGCCCATCTGTCCTTGTCAAATCACCAAAACAATAAGGCTGACTAATGGATTACTTGACTCTTAAAATATTATCGATATTTGCTATTTTTGGTGTTGGGTTGCTGGGGGGACTAGTTCCTGTGACCAGAGAAAACGTCGACGGACATAAGCGGTTGTTTTCTCTCGGAGCGGCTTTTTCTGGAGGAATATTTGTCGGCGCAGGACTTATCCATATGCTTCCTGACGCTAACGAAGGATTTACCGATGCCCTGAAAAATGTCGAGTACCCCCTGGCCTTTTTAATATGCGCTGTTGGCTTTCTCCTGATTCTTTTCCTGGACAAGATTCTGTTTGGTGATCACGATGCAACAACAAATCAAAACATTAAAAGTCGTACCCCCTATATTTTAGCCATTATCCTTTCTGTTCATTCGGTAATTGCCGGGATTGCGCTCGGGGTTGACGGAAGCACGACCAGCTCCTTAATTATCCTGGTTGCTATTCTTTCCCATAAAGGATCAGCCGCCTTTGCTCTTGGGGTCAATCTGGCAAAACACAACGTTCTTAAAAAACAGGCGCAAAAAACCATCTACCTCTTTTGCCTGATGACGCCCCTTGGTGTTATCACGGGCCTGATTTTGCACCATTTTTTACTGCATGATAACCAAAAGCTTCTGGAGGCTATTTTCGATTCAGTTGCCGCTGGAACATTTCTCTACGTTGCCATCCTTGAAATTATACGTGAAGAATTCAGCTCTCCCAGCAAAACAGCCCTAGCCAAGTTTTTCTTTCTTGGCGCCGGGCTTCTACTGATGGCCGCGCTTGCCATTTTTCTTTAATTTTCTCGAAAAAGACCCTCTCGGACCTGAAAGATGATAATGAGAGAATAAAAATAATATGCAGTTTCAACCATAGCAGGGAATACCCACGCGCATGTCATGCAACAAACCGATGCTGTTAAATATTACCATCTATTCCTGGGTTCACCTTGGCAATATTGAACCCAAACGACTAAAATTGCCGAACATAAAACACTCACCCTGGAAAAAAGCCAGGATTTATTGGCCATTAGCAAGTTGAGTGTTTACGATGCCTTTTCCGAACCAGGCGGAGATGCTCGCAAGTTCTTGGGGGAATCGTAAGAGCGCAAAATATGGCATAATAGATTCGTGGCTGTCCCAATGCTCAATCAATTACCCGCAAATCTTATGACCAGTAAACAGGAGGGGGCTATGAAACGATTAATTCCAGCGCTTGTTCTCTGTGTAACCATTCTCTTTGTTTTTGCAGGATCAAGCTTGGCGGAAACATCCATCCCGGACTTAACCGGCAAGTGGATATCCAAAAGTTATGCGCACCACCACGAACAAAGCGGCTTTTTCTCGAATAAAGAAGCCGATGGCAAATGGACAATCAAAGAGCAGCAGGGGCGATTCTTTTACGGCGAACGCTCTTACACCAAGAAATCCACAAACCCTGAAGAGGTTTTCACCGAAGATTTTTCCGGAGTTGTTTCCAGAGACGGCACCCGCCTCTACCTCGTTGACCATGATGAAGACATCCTCTTCGGCGAGATCTTGACCGATGGCTCCATCGAACTCATCATGATCAATGACGGCGACAAAAATCAGCATTCAAAAATCGGCCTGCTTGAACTGGGACGAGCCAAATAACACTTGGACTTCCACACGAAATGATTGTTTGCCGAGGGGACAGCCACGCACCTCTTCAACCTTTCTTGCTTGTCTGTTTTTGCTTTGCATCTCCCGCCGACATCTTCTTTGCGCCAACAGCCATACCAAAAAGGGGCGGGCTTATTTCCTCTCTCGCCGAGGCTCGTTCTGTCCGGCAAAGGATTCGCACATGATTACAATTCTGCTGGTGATAGCCGGGCGTCTCTGTTTGGCCATGCAGCTTGAGGACACCATTAAGATCCCCTCGCCCATCGGGTTGAGTTCCCTCTCTTTTGCGCATTTTGAGATGTTCAAGGTGATTGTGGTCGGCATCGTCATGCTTTCCACCTTTCTCTATTCCGGGGTTTTACTGACTTTTATCGGGCTAAACCAGGAGGTGTTCCCCACGGAACAGTCGGACGAGACGTATTGATGGTTTATTTGCAGAATGTGGTCGATTACGAGTCCCATTCCTGTTCGGGGCTCTCACTATTTCGCAGCAGGATCGTTTTCTGAAACATCTTATCAAGCGATCGGAGACTCATCCAGCGAGACAAAATGACTCGTTATACGTCACACATTGGGTTATAATGACACAATCATCCTTTTTCCTGCAGGTACGGGATGGTACAGATTTTAAAGCATTTTCAGCGCCCATTATCACTCTTTTTCCGCCTGCGGGTGGAACATAATGACCCATCCGCAAATCGGGCCGTTCAGGCAATATGTTGATTTACCATCTTTTTTCGCAATGGCGCAGAACATGCAAGATGATGCCTCTTGAACAGGACTGAGAATTAAGCGAATTCAGCTGATGAGGGCATACAAGTGGACACAATTATAGAAACAACAAAATTCGCTATCCCCGAAATTATCTTTGGCCGGGGAAGTATTAAATATGCCGGCCAATGCGCACTGCGGCACGGCGCTAAAAAAGTTTTTCTTGTCAGTGATTCGGGCATTGAGAAAGCGGGCTGGGTACAGCGGCTGACGGACATCCTCAAGGAAACCGGGATTGAATGGATTTACTACCAGAAGGTTACGCCCAATCCGCGCGACGTGGATGTTGAGCAGGGAGCGGAGTTTTACCTGAAAAACGGCTGTGATGTGATAATGGCCATTGGCGGCGGCAGTTCCATGGATACCGCAAAAGGAATTGCCATTATCGCCGGCAACGGTGGCAAAATCCGCGATTACGAGGGCGCGAACAGGGTTCAGCATCCTTTGCCGCCCATGGTATTCATCACAACCACCGCAGGCAGCGGCTCGGATATCTCTCAGTTCTGTATCATCACCGATGTGAAACGGGCCGTAAAAATGTCCATCATTACCCGGACCCTTGTGCCCAATATTGCCATCGTCGATCCCCTGATTTTAAGCACCAAACCTGAGACCCTGATTATTCAATCCGCAGTGGACGCGCTTGCCCATGCGATTGAGGCCTATGTTTCGCGTATTGCCTCTCCTTTTACGGAGCCGCAGTCGTTGAAGGCCATCGATCTTATCATGCGTAACCTGCAGCATGCGGTTGAAACGCGCTCCCTCGACTCCCTGGAACAATTGAGTATCGCCTCCACTGCCGCCTCCATGGCGTTCAGTAATGCGGGCCTTGGCGCAGAGCACGCTCTCGCCCATTCCCTTGGCGGCCATTTCGACATGCTCCATGGTGTCGTTCACCCGATCCTCCTTACAACGGTCATGCGTTTTAATCTTGATCATTGTACCGCTAAAATGGCGGATATAGGGCGGGTTGTCCTGAACAAGCGCCTTGGCTCAGACAAAGAAACAGCCCTCGCGGGCATCGAAAAACTCGAAGAGTTCTTTGCCTCTTTTGATGTTCCTCTCAAGCTGCATCAGATCGTGAAAAACGAGGACAAAAAGTATTTGGAGCCCATTTGCAAAATGGCGGTGCATGACGCCTGCAACATTACAAACCCGCGTCCGGCTTCCTGGGAAGAGCTGCTGAAAATCTGCGAAAAGGTATGGTAATGGCTCCAAATACAACCCTTGAAGACCTCGTCGGAATCGAACACAGCAAACTCGGCTTTTATCAGGAATTGCAGCTGAAGGTTGAGGAACTGAAAAACACGAACTACGAGCTGGAGAAAAAACGCAAGGAAGTCCAGGCGCTTCTCGATGGCATAACGGATTTGATGGTGGTGCTTTCCGAGGATCTGAAAATTCAATCCGTCAATCATGTCTTTCGGGAATGGCACCCTGACGCCGACCCCATCGGGAAATATTGCTATGAGGTTTTCAATGAAGGTGACTCGCCCTGTAAAGATTGTCCGGTTCTCAAAGCCCTTGAGTCGAATGAAATAACCAAGGGTTTTCGCATATCCAAAAGGGGAGGCAAGCTGCACCACTATGAATTGATTGCTTCCCCTCTTAAAACAAGCCCTACCGGTGAGCGCAATGTGCTGCTTTTCAAAAGGGATGTGACCCTGGAAAAAGAATATCAGGCTCAGTTTTATCAGGCTGAAAAAATGGCCACCGTCGGGACTCTTGCCGCCGGAGTGGCCCATGAAATTAACAACCCGCTGACAGCTATCAGCGGGTTTGCCGAAGGCTTGCGGCGCCGGCTTGGTCGTATCCGCGGCCAGGTGGACAGGGAAATCTATGACGATTTCGAAGAATATACA